>DCTH01000093.1:11777-15866 GCA_002329495.1 Syntrophothermus sp. UBA1445
TCTTAAGGATTACAGGAATGCTCCAAATTACCCGAATTAGCCACCAGCCTCTTACATACGGATATTGAATCTTTTGGACAAAATGTTGATTGGTGCATATTAGTTTTTGAGGTATTATTAATCTTAGAAACGTGCCTGCCTGTACGACAGTTCCAATTCCAGGTTCTTACAAATTGATGAATCTCCTGAATGGGGATTGATGTAGATTACATTATGGGAATTGGCCTCATCTTGCTTTATGTGACAAAGGGGGTGACACAGTCTGTAATTAGGGGAGCACAAGGCTATCACAGGAATTCGATAAAAGGGAGGCGTTATTAATGACTGACAGAACAAGGAACCGACTCGAAGGGGCGCTGCCAAGGCTTACCGACTATTTGAAACGGGCAGCGGAGAGGGATCCTGGTCACCCGGCATTTATCTACAAGGACGAGGAGTTGTCCTACGGCGAATTTTGCAAGAACGCCCATCAGTTTGCCAGGTTCTTGTTGAAGATTGGGGTTCAAAAGGGAGACCGGCTTGGTTATATAATGAATGGTCGCCCCGAGTTCTACACCTTCTATATGGCTGCGGGTTTGATCGGAGCCATAATAGTAGGTATGGGTACCCGTTTTACGCCTCATGAAATGAAGTATGTTTTGAATAACTCGGAAGCTGACTATGTGCTGACACTCTACGGACTGGGAGATGTAGCAAATTATCAGGAAAAACTGGCCCAAGCTCTGCCTGACTGCCCTTCGGTTAAACAGGTCTGGGTTGTGGGTGGACCAGCTGAACTTCCAGGGGCCCTGACCTGGGAAGAGATTATGGCGGATGAGTATCTGGAATATGAGGACGAACTAAAGGAAAGAGAAGCCCAGGTGGGTCCGGATGACGGTTTGATCATAGTCTATACCTCAGGGACTACCGGACAGCCCAAGGGAGCGGTATTAACCCATGGGAGCGTGGTTGCCCAATCCCTGGTATTATGTGATGAGTTTGGCGCTCCTACCGGTCTTACGCCGAATGACAGATTCTTAAATCACGTTCCGGTGAACCACGTCAGCGGGGCTACTGAACTGGGAGCTTCACCCATTGTGGCCGGTGCCACGCAAATAGTTATTGATCAGTTCCATCCTGCCATAACCCTGCAGCAGATGGAAAAGCATAAAGCCACCATTTTTGCGGGTGTTCCTACCATGTTTGTCATGGAATTCAACCTGCCTAACTTCAAGGACTATGACCTGTCTTCAGTTCGTTTCTGCATGGTCGGTGGGGCTATGGCTCCCAAGGAAGTCTTGGCCAAAATGATGGAGGTAGCACCGTACTGCACCAACCCGATGGGTATGACTGAGACTTCGGGACTCATTACCTACACTGACATCGGGGCCAGCGTTGAAAACCTCAACAAGACAGTTGGTAAAGTCGCACCGGAATTTGAGATGAAGATTGTTGATGCTAATCGTAAGGAAGTGCCCAACGGTACCGCAGGTGAGATCGCATACCGGGGTCCTTCGATAATGAAAGAGTACTTCCGGATGCCGGAAGCAACTGCAGCCGCTTTTGATGATGAAGGCTGGTTCTATTCCGGTGATGCCGGCTATATCGACGAGAATGGGGACCTGTGTCTGGTCGGCCGCATAAAAGAGATGTACATCACCGGTGGTGAGAATGTGTACCCGGCCGAGGTGGAGGAGTATATTTCACGGTACCCCGGCGTAGCCATGGTGGCTGTGCTCCCTGTGCCTCATGACGTTATGGGCGAGGTAGGCCGTGCCTATATCGTGCCCAAGCCGGGCGCAACTTTGGAGGCGGATGCTATTCAGGAGTATCTCAAAGAATTCCTGGCCCCCTACAAGATTCCTCGTCAATATGTTTTCAGAGATTCCTTCCCCATGACTCCGCTGGGCAAGATCGAGAAAAAAGTTCTGCGCCAGCAAATGGAAGAGGAACTCCAAAAATAGAACCAAGAATTCTGATCGCCAGGAGCCGCCGGATGTCCGCTTAAGACACCGGCGGCTATTTTATCGGACTGATTGCATATTCGTTGATCAGTTTGGCTACTTTCGGGCGAGGAGGCTTCACAAGGACAAGTAGTATAAAAGGCAACCCTGGAGGAACATTATCAGTGGCAGACCCAATTTGAATTTGATGTGGCGAGTTTTATGGTGGAAAACATGCATGCTGACCAATCCACCTATCGAGCCACCCAGGATCGATGCCAGCAGTAAGTTTCGTTCCCGAATCCTCCGCCGGTGGTTTTGGGCCAGTCGCTTGTCCCATGCGAAGAGAACAAAGGAAACAACATTTATAACTATGGCGTAGATCACGATAAATTTGGGATCGAGCTTCTGCATACAGTCACATCCAATTACAGCATGTATATATAGATGTTCGTAATTCGTTTGTGAAAACCTGCATTATTTGTTGTTGATATTTTCAGTGAGCACTTCAGAGCTATTCGAATTCATATGTTAGCTTGCGTAACTGAGAGTTTTGGTGGTAATAAAGAGGTTGCCACATAAGAGATAACTGCGTTCTTTTTCTCAATTTTCTGATTCCTCTGGTTTAAGGGGACCGTTTTGTGTTACGTTTACAGGTAAGAGCAACGTAGTCAACATATTACCATTATTGGGTTAGGAGGAAAGAGATTTGGATTGGAAGGATTATAACACCCTTAAAGTCGAGGAGATTGAACCCGGTATACTGTTAGTTGGTCTTAACCGTCCCGAGAGGTTGGATGCATTAAACCTGCAAATGTTGGACGAGATTCTGGATCTGTGGAGCGGGCTGAAGCACAACCTGGACATTCGGGTGGTTATACTTAAGGGCGAAGCTGAAAAAGGCTTCTGCGGCGGCCTGGATTTGAACGAAGGGGTTCCGGTTCCCGAATATACTGGCCCGCTGATGTTTGATTGGCAGACCAGGCTAGGCGAAATCGAGTTATTCATGCGCCAGATGCCTCAGCCAATTGTCTGCATGATACATGGTGCCGCCGCCGGGGCAGGTTTCAGTTTTGCCATGGCTTCAGATATCCGGGTCATTTCTACCGATGCCCGTTTCTTGTGCGCCTATGTCAATGTAGGAATCGGTGGGGCTGACATGGGAAGCAGCTATTTTCTGCCCCGGTTGATCGGAGCTGGAAGAGCCTATGAATTTATGCTGACTGGCAGGATCATGAACGCTGAAGAGGCCATGAACCTGGGTCTGGCTTCACGGTGTGTCGATCGAGCGGAGTTGATGGCTACAGCTCTTGATTTGGCCCGCACCATGGCCGCCAAAGATCCGCTGGCATTGAGGATGACAAAGGAGGCAATCAATCACAGCCTGGGATGTGCCGGCCTCGAAGCCGCGCTGGCGATGGAGAATCGCAACCAGATCATGATGATGATGCATAACGTAATGCAAGGTAAGGGACCCGTTTACCGTTAACAACTGCTCGTAATTAAAAGGCGGTCCTCGATTCCTGAATCGGGGACCGCCTTTTTTAAGGTGCGGCGTCAATTAGCTGGGAAGAGCCTATAACAGGGCGTACACTGTTCTTTGGAAAAATGCCAGCTAGTTCTTGGCCGAGCATGTACCCGTATAGTTGTTACACTCTCCGGGGAAAGCCTTCACCGGGGGTTCCCATAAATGAAGAAACTGATCTACCAGGTCGGGATCGAACTGGGTACCGGCACACCGCCTTAGTTCTTCAAGTGCTTCTTCATGGGTTCTGGCCTTGCGGAAAGGACGACTGCTAGTCATGGTATCATAAGCATCAAGAATCGCCAGGATGCGCGATTCGAGGGGGATTTCCCTGCCCTTGATTCCCAGCGGGTAACCCCGGCCATCCCACCATTCATGGTGCTTGAGTATGAAGTCAGCTATGGTAGCCAAATCCGGGGAAGCCATGGCAATTTGATACCCGATTTCGCAATGGCGCTGCATAATAGCAGTCTCATCAATGGTAAGGGGTCCTGGCTTGAAGATGATTTCGTCAGGGATCCCTACCTTACCGATATCATGGAACTGAGCCAGGAGGTTCAGGGCGGACACAGTCTGTTGCGACAAGCCCCAGACACGGGACCATTCCAGTACCAAAGCGCTTTGGTACTGGAATGGTCCCGT
>DCTH01000049.1:0-154 GCA_002329495.1 Syntrophothermus sp. UBA1445
ATCAGGCAAAAGAACAATGCCCCTGTAAATTCGAGCAAAGTGCCGATTACTGGCCGTTTTTGTGAGGTAGAACTTAGATTGGACAACAAAAGACCCTGCAAAACTACACCACTTTCTACTAAATAACATGGTCTGAGGCACCTCGATATAATAA
>DCTH01000049.1:190-3592 GCA_002329495.1 Syntrophothermus sp. UBA1445
TAAAGAACCGTCCCCAACTTGTTCCCCAATGCTCCTAGGTTAACGGGAGGTGAATTAAGGATGGAAAAACTGCGGCCGGTTCCGGATTATCTGCGGGAGGGGCTCAGGGTGCTGTTTGTGGGGTTCAATCCCAGTATCCGGTCTGCCCAGACCGGGCATCATTATGCGAATCCCAACAACCGGTTCTGGAACATTCTCTACCAGGCTGGATTGACACCGCGCAAATACACTTCGGAGGAGGACCACNNNNGGCCGGGAGGCTTTGAGTCGAAAGATCGCCCGTTACCGCCCCCGGGTGGTCTGTTATGTCGGCAAGGGAGTCTATGAGGAATACCGGAAACAGGGGAGTTTCCGTACCGGGAAGACCGGCAGGGTCCCCTGGGGAGTCCAGGAGACACCCGTTATCCCTGGAATTGTCGATTTTGTTGCCCCATCTTCCAGTGGGCTGGTGCGGATGGGAATGGACCAGGTAGTGGCAATCTACCGCNNTAAAGAAATCTCACTCACTTTCAGGCCCGAACGTCCTAACCTGCGGTACTTCATGCCAACATCTCCTTCCTTTCGGGGGTTGCGCTGGACAGCATGAGTTTGATCCGGTTCAGCTGGTTGACCTCGCTGGCTCCGGGGTCGTAATCGATGGCCACGATATTGGCCTCCGGGTATTTCCGCTTCAGACCCCTTATCATCCCCTTGCCGGTGACATGGTTGGGGAGGCAGCCAAACGGCTGGACACAGACGATGTTAGGGGCGCCCATCTGGATCAGTTCCACCATCTCAGCGGTCAAAAACCAGCCTTCCCCGGTATGATGGCCCTGGGAGAGGATCCCTTCGACCTTCTCACCCAGTTCATAGATGGTCGGGGGTGATTCAAACCGTGAACTGCGGTCCAGAGCCTTCCTCACGTCGCGGCGGAACCGTTCCAGGTAGCCGATAAACAGCTTGCTGAGGTACATATCACGCCGCGAACCGGCCAGATAACGGTGGCGGAAGATGCTGTCCGCCAGCGAATAGAGGAAGAAATCCAGCATATCCGGCACTACCGCCTCGGCACCCTCGCTTTCCAGTANNCCTCAGCACCCTCGCTCTCCAGTATCTCGACAATACGGTTGTTGGCAGCCGGGTGGTACTTGACCAGGATCTCTCCCACCACCCCTACCCGGGGCTTTACCGCACTGGATATTTCTAGCTGGTCAAACTCCTCCACTATCCGGTAGATGTTCCGGCGGAAACTCCGGTTGTCGGCCCGGGGGATATCCTCCTTGCAGATCTCCATCCACTTGGACAGGAGCAGGTTGGCGGCCCCGGGGATCTTTTCGTAGGGTCGTACCCGGTAGAGGACCCGCATCAACAGATCAGCATAGACCATGGCCATAACCGCCTTCTTCACCAGACTGCGGGTGATCCTGAATCCCGGGTTCACTTCAATCCCGGTCATGCTGAGGGAGAGGACCGGTACCTGGCCGAACCCGGATTCCCGCAGAGCCTTGCGCAGGAGGCTGATATAATTCGTAGCCCGGCACCCGCCTCCGGTCTGGGTCATCAGAACCGTGGTGTTATTCAGATCATACTTCCCGGACTGGAGTGCATGGATCAGCTGCCCGATCACCATGATCGAAGGGTAGCAGGCATCATTGTTTACATACTTGAGCCCCACCTCGACATCCTCAGGGTTCACGGTGGACAACAGCTCCACATCGTACCCCTCGGATTTAAAGGCCGCCTCTTCCAGTTCCAGCTGCAGAGGGGCCATCTGCGGGCAGAGCAGCACGTGATTTTTTCTCATTTCTTCAGTAAAAATCCGCCGCTGGGGGCTGGGATAGAGTACTCTGGGCTTGATATCCATCCGGTCACGTTCCTGGATGGCGGCGGCCAGTGAACGGATCCTGATCCGGGCCGCCCCCAGGTTGCTGACCTCATCGATCTTCAGCACCGTGTACAGCCGGTTGTGCCGGTTCATAATCTCCTGGACCTGATCGGTGGTGACGGCATCCAGGCCGCAGCCAAAGGAGTTGAGCTGCACCAGTTCCAGATCGGGGTTGCCGGCCACCAGATGGGCCGCCGCATAGAGCCGGGAGTGGTAGACCCACTGGTCAACCACCCGGAGCGGTCTCTCCACGGTTCCCAGGTGGGCCACCGAATCCTCGGTCAGGACTGCCATGCCATTGGCAGTGAATACCTCGGGGATGCCGTGGTTGATTCCGGGGTCCACATGGTAGGGTCGCCCGGCCAGGACCACACCCTTCTGCTGATTGGTCTTCAGGTACCGGAGGACCTCTTCCCCCTGGCGGCGGATATCGATCTTGAAACGCTCGTCCTCCTGCCAGGCAGCCTGAACCGCCTTTTTAATCTCGCCCTTGCCCAGGTTTAAGACCTTCAACTCCTCATACAGCCGCTGGGCCAGGCGGGACTGATGGTAATAGGGCAGAAACGGGTTAAGAAACGTAACCTCATTCTCCCGGACCATGTCCATGTTGCTTTCAGCCACCTCGGGATAGGATATCACCATGGGGCAGTTGAACTGGTTGCTGGCCTCCGCCTGTTCCTTTTTCTCGTAGGTTATACAGGGATAGAAGATGGTCTTGATGCCCTGCCCGATTAGCCAGGCAATGTGTCCATGCACCAGTTTGGCCGGGTAGCAGGCCGATTCCGAGGGTATGGTTTCACTCCCCAGATCATAAACGGCTTTGGATGATGGGGGCGAGAGCACGACCCTGAATCCCAGGTGGGTAAAGAAGGTAAACCAGAATGGATAGTTTTCATACATATTTAATACCCGGGGTATGCCGATGACCCCGCGGTAAGCTTTTTCCAGAGGCAGAGGCTCGTAAGCAAACAGACGCTCGAGCTTGTAGGCATAGAGATTGGGCAGACTGTTTTTATCCTTCTCCTGGCCCAGAGGTTTCTCACAGCGGTTGCCGGAGATAAACCGCCCTCCGTCCGGGAAGCGGTTTACGGTCAAAAGGCAGTTGTTGGTACACCCACCGCATCTTCTGGTGGTTGATTTGAAGCTGAAATCCGTAAGCTTGGCCGCGGATATGAGGGTGCTCTGGTACCCGGGCTGGTACTTGTGGCGGGCAATCAGGGCCGCACCAAATGCACCCATCAGCCCGGCGATATCCGGCCGGATTGCCTCCTTGCCGGTGATAAGCTCGAAGGAGCGTAGTACCGCATCGTTGTAGAAGGTGCCCCCCTGGACTACCATCCGCTCCCCCAGGTCCCGGGGGTCACGGATCTTGATCACCTTAAAGAGGGCGTTCTTGATTACCGAATAGGAAAGACCCGCCGATATATCACCCACGGTGGCGCCTTCCTTCTGAGCCTGTTTGACCCGGGAATTCATAAAAACGGTACACCGGGAACCCAGGTCCACCGGCGATCCCGCCGATAAGGCGCGGTCGGCAA
>DCTH01000157.1 GCA_002329495.1 Syntrophothermus sp. UBA1445
GTAAAAAGGGGTGATGAAAATAAGATAGAAAGCGGACCGATCAGGCAGGTCATGAAAAATAGGGAAGAAACGAGCCCCTGGCGATAATCCAGGGGCTTGTCCTTGGTCGATAAGTGTTGTAAAGCCAGTTGGGTGGTTATGCCGAAACTGTTTCATGAACAGTTTCTGGTGGCAGTGCTTTATGCAACCTACTTCTTGTACTTGGGATACACACGGTCAACGAAGCCCGGTTGTTCGTAGGTTGGGTTGGGGTAGGTGTAGAAACCCTTACCCGTTTTACGTCCCCGTTCGTTGGCGTCGACCTTGGCCTGGAACATGGCGATAATCTCCTTGCCATATGGATAATTCGGATCTGCGGCAACGGCTTCCTTGGTGACCGCCAGACAGGTGTCAAGCCCGACGTTATCCATTATGCCGAAGGGGCCGCGGGGCATCTCCATAATCACCATCCAGGCGCGGTCAATGTCTTCGACACTGGCCACATCATTAACCACCAATCGCTGGGCGGCAGCCAGCAACGAGACAAACATCTCATTGTAAACATACTTCGGCCATTCCTTGGCAATGTATATGGGTGTCTGACCAACACGGCGTGAATGCTCGATCATGATCTCGGTTATTGCCGGGTCGGTTCCGGGGTGTGGCATAACATCGACTATGTTAAGGAGAAAAACAGGCATGGCAAAGTGCCAGGCCAGAAAACGCGCAGGGTCTCCGCTGGATTCGGCGAACATCGATGGCAGCAGTGTTGAGGTGTTGGTGGTAAGGATGGCATCCTTGGGCAGGTATTTGCTGAATTCACCCCAAACCTTTTTCTTCAGCTCAATGTTTTCAGGGACCGATTCGCTGACCAGATTTACGTCAGCCGCAGCTGCCGCCATGTCGGTAGTCATGCTGATGCGGGCTCTGGCAGCCTGAGCCATCTCTTCGGTGATGTAACCGCCCCGGACCAGCCCGGCGGCAATCTTGCCGATATGAGTGAGAGCCTTCTGCAGAATTTCCTCATTGATATCGTAGAAAACTACGTCACAGCCATAAAGTGCATTCTGCAATCCTATGTGCCGGCCCATGGTGCCCGATCCAATGATCAGAACCTTTTTAATATCGCTTGCTTGCATTTCAAAACCTCCTAAAAGTAGTTCCCCAGCATTCTCTTATTGTTAGGATAATCGTCAAGGTCCGATAATTCAAGTCAGACATAGGTTGACCTGTGGTCCTTGGGTCATATTATGAAGGGTACGCTACTTAATCTACCCAACCTGTCGAAATAATGAGAATTTTATGTGAAGGAAAGCTCGGAAGGGACGAGAATTAATTGAATTGACACTTTCAATAATGTTCGCTGCTCAGATCATGTTAAGTTGCTGCCCTGCCATAATATTAAATGCCCATCTGATATGACGTGTCTATGATTTAAGTTTCGAAATGGCGGTGGGTTAGTGGGTATAACCATGTTCAATATCAACTCGCCCTATAACATTACTGAAGACACGCTTGAGTTGGTGTTCGACAACTCTGGATTCCTAAGTTACCTGGCCTGCACAATCCCGGTGTTCCTGGTGGACCGGGACCTTATGGATGTCGTATGTCCACCGCAGATCCAGCCCCAGCTGACGGCGGAGTGCGTACAGGAGATAATACGGTCATTTAACGAGGAGTACGGTGACCAATTGGGGCCTGCCTCCACCGAAAGCCGCTCCCATTGGGAACGGATGAAGAAACCTGAAAGCATCGCTGCGGATCCTGAGAGGTTGGGGCACATAGTCGGGCAGAATGCACAGGGTTCAAACGGCGTGAGTTTCAAAGCTGTGTACTGTCAAAGCCTTAGTCCCGTTGCACTGGAGGAGATTGAGCGGCGAATAAAAATCAGAATTCCCTTTTCCCGTCATCTGGGAGAGAACCGACAGTCCCAATGGGGGTCCCTCAGTGATGTACCCACTCTTGGCGATCTGGCCAATTATCAAAAGGTCTTTGGACGTCTGGGCAAAATTACCTCTGACCCGGCTATAGCCGGTTTCCAATCGATAATTGAGGAACACCGGCGGACAATCCCAAAGGATGAGGCGATCTTAATCTGTATGGAACGAGTTGTGCGGGCGGCCGGCAGGATAAAGGAAAACCGGGAATTCAGATCCCTGCACATAGATACCCTCGTCGAGATTGTATTCTCCGCCACTGTACTCCATCAACTCGCCCATGCCTATATAAAAACTGCACCAGACAGTTACTACACCCCATCGGGTCGGATATTGGTGGAGGGTTTGGTGACAGCTTACACACTGTCATGCTTTAAAGATGAGCAGAGCAAAGCGGTAGTCAGGACTTATTTCTCCCGACAGCCACTTGAATGCCCGGGGTTGACCCGCTTTGAGCATCTCAGCCAGTCCGAACTCCAGGACTTATTACGGATTTGGAGCCGCAATAATATGCGTAATGGTAGCGTAATCAGACAATTCCGCAAATCCGCTTTCCGTTACCCACATTTACGGGAACAATCAATACCTGAACCGCAGGTCTTCTCCAACCAGCCGGAAGAGTTCTAGTAATGCCTCAGGAACCCCGATCGAAGCTGTCGAAACAATTTTCTCTTGATCACGCACCCGCCTGATTCCCGCCGGGAATATTTTATCATCCCTGATGGAATACGACTCAACAGCCTGCAATTGCATAGATATGTATCGAAAGGAATTGCTGCCGCATGAGTCCGTGAACACCCCGAAATCCCTACTGTCTATTAATTCGGCGGCGCATTTGGTATAATTCTCTTACCAATAGTTTTCTGCAATGTTATGGATTGTTAATTATTGAGCTGGGTGATTTATTATGAACTCAAAAGACAAGGGGAAAAACCTGCTGGGCAAGGAAAGACGACAGAACTTCAGATTGCCGTTATTTCCGCCTATAGAAGGGACTGCCCAGATTAAGAGTATCGACGACAAGCCAGCAGCACTTGACAAGGATTTTCAGCTTACCATTTTGGATGTCAGTGCAGGAGGATTGAAGGTTAAAACCCCACTGGACCTGGAGGCATCCAAACATACGATAATGCTCCAGGTGGATTTTGGCCTGGAGGAGTTTAGTTTCAATATTCACGGACAGATCATCCGTAGAGAAGGCAAGGACATTTATGGCATCAAGTTTACCGACCTTAGTCCCAAGGATGAGAGAAGCCTGGTCCGTTGCCTCTATAAAGTGGAAAGAAAAAAGAAACGTATTTATAAAGCGCAACGACAAGAGAGTGAGAAAGTAAAGAATCCGATCCTTAAGATCCTCGAGGCCTATTCCTTATGCATGTTTTCTGCTGAACGATGATCACAGGATTGTTGCTATCAACCAGCTCGCCGAAAGGTTTGGATACCGTGTAGATGATTTATGCTACAAAGCGATCTTCAATAGGGATACTCCGTGTCTATTCTGTAAGCTTCACGCCTCCCGGGACATTGACCGAATAGTTAAGCTGGAGATAAGGCCTCAGAAAACAAACCGGCAGGTGGCTCACTGGCTTTATTTGCACAATGGAATCTATCTGCACTACTTTCGACAGGGCAGTTATTCTTACGATCCGGAGGAACAACTTCCTCATGCTCCCATGCCCCCCGAGAGGAAAGACCAGCCTTAAGTGTTAAGCCAATAACTATTTATTAATGTGCGGTTCACCTCCTTATCCGCAGCCTATCCGTCAATAGCATTTCAGTCGTATGTGTCCATCAAAGCTGTGCAAACGCAAATCAAAACGAATCCAAATAAATTAACAACATTGAGACGCGAAAACCCCAGATTTCCTGGGGTTTTAATTTTTTGCAAATTGCACGCCAATCAAACAGCCCACAAACCATATTCAAATACCCGGGGGGCTATTCTAAAGGTGGGAACCGAAAACGCAACACGAAAGGAGGTGAACACTATGGCAGTTACCGCCGAACCAACAAGCAGTGAACTCATCATTCGTGTCGAAGATGGTCTGACCAGCACTGGAGCTACCCGCTACAAAAACCTGACTTACCGGAACATCAAGGCTAATGCCACCGACAACGATGTCAAGGCCATAGCCGACCAACTGGGCAATGCCCAAAGCAAACCCGTAGTCAGCGTCTTCCGCAACAACACTCTGGCCCTCACAGGTGAACCGGCCTAAAGGAACGGGCCCGTAAATTTATACGGAAAGGAGGATGAGCTAAATGGCAACAAGAGTGCTTGAAATGCGTTTCAACAATGCCGCTGGCCGTCCGGTCACTATCAGAGTACCGGACGTTAACGACCCTTACACCGGAGCCGAGGCCTCAACGCTGATGGACAACATAATTACAATGAACATTTTCGGCAGCACTGGTGGCGACCTAGTAGCCAAGGACAGTGCTCGGATCATAGTAACTGATATCTCTGATCTGGAACTCAGCTAATGCACCGGAGGACGCCTTGTTCATCATTCTTTAACGGGGATAAGGCGTCCTCATTGTTTCTTTGTACGTTAGGTATAACTACACGGGGACAGGCTCTGGAGTACTTAACGGCTGGATGAAGGAGGTGGGTATAGATGGAGGAACTGTTGAAAAGTATAGGCAATTACGGTTTTCCAGTCATCGTTTCGGCCTATCTCCTGGTCCGTACTGAATCCAAGCTGGATCAGCTGACGAAAAGTATCGCGGAACTTCGAGACGCCATTCTGGGTTTTACCCGGGAAAGGTGACAGGGCGAACCAGGGGTGATATCACAACTGAATAGGGGGACTGCCTGTCCCCATGTGCACTTAAATAAACTGATCACATTTACGCTATCCCAATAACAAGGGACCGGGCGAACCCGGTCCCAGTAAGAAAAGAGTTTGGCAGGGTGACAGTTCCTGCATCTCCAACAGCCGCGAGGGGTGGGGTGGCGGCGGCCATTTCCGCCCTCAAAACTCTCTTCATCACTATTATGGTCTTTTGAAAGAAAGTGATACTGGCAATTTCCCCCTGAACAAGACACGCCTGGTGGCCGATTCCTGACAGAACCATACCGGTTGCTATTTCTGCATAGCGGTTTTCCTTAATTTTGGCGGCATCTTCTCAATAGAATAGCGTAAGGCAGTTCGCGGCATTACTTTTTTGTTATTTATTACGTAATCAAACACTTCCTGCTGATGGCCGCGACTGGCCTCTTTTAACATCCAGCCATATCCCTTCTGTACCAGATCGTCCTTATCAAGCAGCAGAATATCAGCAATGTCAAAGATATCTGACAGGAACTTTCCTTGCTTGGCCGGGATGATAAGGGTTACGGCGGCGGCCCGACGCATCCAACGATTCGTGGACCTGGCCCACCTTTTCAGATCAGTCAGGTATTCCGGATACATTTCGATAAATGCTCCCACCGTGTGATTACAGAGGGTATCGCAGGAGGCCCAATTGTTGACATACTGGTCCACCCATTTTTCGAAAACTGCAAAATCATCTGGTTGATATCGCTTGCGGATGAAGTACGACCAGTTGCAGGCGATAAAGGATTCTTCCATGTAACCCGATTGCCAGAGTTCCTCGCATAGATCGAAGATATCCTGCTTTTCCCGGTCCTCAATCAGTTTGAAGTATTGTTTTCCTAACCTGGTTACAATAGTGGTTTTTACCCCGTAGGTTTTCGTTTCTTCCTTAAAAAACCGCTGACCGCTGACCCGTGTTTCCTCGTCAGCATTCTGTTGGAGTTCTTCCCGGATAGATTCAATTATTTTGTTCATGTCAGTCTACCTCAGCTATGAAAACCACATAGTTTTCACCGTATTTTTTGGCACATTTCGGGCAGGTGGTGTACCACATATACTGTTTGCCAACTCTGAGTCCTCTATCCTGGGCAAGGCGTGCAAAATCCTGGCCCCACGCACCAGTGTTCTTAAAATCACCCTCGTATACCTTACTAAGATACTTACCTGAGAGAGTAACGTTTTCAGCTCCACTTACTTCCTTATCAACTGCCAGGTAGATATCCATAATCCATTTTGAGGTATGGTCCGACAAACAAAGCCAATCAGGACACTCTGCGCCGGCTTTCTCCAGTTTACCCATCATACGTGTAATGACCCGGCCGAAATTGAGCGGGATGTAAAAGAAAGTGCGCACCTTATCTTTGATGAACTTCTTCTTGTCCCAATCGAAAAGCTTATTATCCCAGGGCCCCGGATCCAATCTCGGACAACACTCCCCATTCTGAGTAGTCATGGCACCATCTCCCCTACATATTCCAAAATCTCACAACAGTGGTTAGAGTATTCCCTATTTACTGGCAAAATCCTGCAACTGGAACTTGGATGGCTTGAATTAAAATTAGTATAAGCAAAAAGTAAATATTGGTTGAACATTATCGAAATTAACCCTAAAATTTATTCAGGCTTTCTAATCTTTGTCAACTATGGAAACAGGAGTTTTGAAAGATGGGAGGATTTGTTATGGAAAGAGTGTGGTACAAATTTTACGATGAAGGGGTTCCTCGTTCGATCAACTATCCCAAGAAGGCTATGAAGGACTACTTTAACGAATGGGCCAGCAAAAACCCTGATAAGCCGTATCTTATCTGGGGAGAGAACAGGCTCAGCTACGGCCAGTCCAATTCAATCATCCGCAAGCTAGCCACAGCTATTATGGGATCAGGTTACAGGAAGGGTGATCGAATCGCATTAATGTCCACCAACCTTCCCGAATACGTGTTGCTTTTGCAAGCCTGCTATAAAATTGGGGCTTGTATTGTTCCTACCAATCCCATGTATACCATTCCTGAGCTAACCCATCAATTCAAAGATAGTGGCTGTACCATTGTATTTGTTGAGGATCGCTTTGCCGACAAAGTACAGGAAATCATAAAAAACGCTACGACCGCTGTTCAAAAGATGGTGGTCATTAATACTCCTGCCGGCTCTAAACTTGAAGCAGCACCCTACATCATTTCTTACAACGATCTTCTTGAGCAAGGCAAAGATCAGGAACCAGACATAGAAGTGGAATCTGGCGACCTGGCTATGCTTCAGTACACCGGCGGAACGACGGGTGTATCCAAGGGATGCATGCTAAGTAACGCCAACCTTGAAGCTATTGCCTGGCAGGACACTGTCTGGTTTAGCCCACCTTTTGAAAAACCGGAAGATATGATAGTTATGGCTGCAANNCTGCAATGCCTCTTTATCACATATATGGATATAACTGCAGCGTTAATATTAACTCCGTTGCCGGTGGTACAATTGTTGTGGTCAATGACCCCAGCCCGAACGGCTTGATCAAAAACATTAACGAGCACGAACCCAATTTCTTTGCTTGTGTCCCGGCCATGATCTACGGCTTGAATAGCCACCCCGATATTGGAACCTCCAAGATTAAATNNCTCAAAGGTTTGATATGCGGCTCGTCTCCTTTGGCTGTGGAAGGGCTTAAACGTTTTGAAGAGATATCTGGAGCTACAATTACCGAAGGTTATGGTCTATCAGAAACTTCAAATGTACTAACCTGTACACCTCTTTTTACTAAGAGGAAGATCGGCAGCGTTGGAATTCCCTGGCCTGATGTAGATATCAGAATTGTTGACCTGGAAGAGGGCACGAAGGATATGCCTACCGGTGAACCGGGTGAGCTGATTGCCAAAGGACCACAGATTATGCAAGCTTACTGGCAGAACCCGGAGGAAACAGCCAATGCCTTAAGAGATGGCTGGCTGTATACGGGCGATATTGCCACCATGGATGAGGATGGGTATATATACATAGTTGACCGCAAAAAAGATATGATGATCTGCAGCGGATTCAATGTATTCTGCCGGGAAATAGATGAGGTCTTATACACTCATCCAAAAGTTCAGGATGCCTGTACCATTGGTGTGCCGGATCCCAAGCGAGGAGAGACCCCGAAGGTATTCGTCATTTTAAAACCGGGAGAGACTTTAACCGAACAGGAAGTAAAGGATTTCTGCCGTAAAAGCCTAGCTCCTTACAAGGTGCCAACGCATGTTGAATTCATTGATGAACTTCCCCGTACCAGCGTAGGCAAACCTATGCGTAATGCCCTGAGACAACAAGAAAAGCAAAAAGCCCAGCAAGCAGGCAAATAAACGAACTGCCTTTAATATTCAATTGATTCCACAAACATTATGCTTTCAGCCTTGACATCGGTCAAACAGTGTATATATTCTGTTACGTTGACCCCCTGGATGTTAATTTCTAGGGGGTTTCTTGATGCTTGATCCGAACAGTTGGCACATCTCCAGAGCAACAGGATGGCCGGCTGACTGCAATCTAATAAATAGGTCTTCGCTTTCAGCAACCGTGTGCTTATTTTTGTCCGGGAGTATAGGAGAGAAGATAATGCGGCCATGCCGTATACCTGTCTGGGTCTGGCGGACTATGTGAGCCACTCGGGATCTGCTCCGATAAGTATCATCTGGCGAATGAGGGAGGACATGCCAGCTTTTGTTTTAAAAGAAGCGATAAAGGCATAAGGGCATGTAGGCATAGCATGGTCTGCGCTGTCAGGGTCGAACCTCGGCGATATGAACCAGTTTCTTTACCAGTGGTATATCAGCTGGAGAAAAATCATAGGACAGGAGATTGCACGGCGATTCCCAGGAATATGCGTCATGGACGCTCAAGGTGACGGTTCCGGAGATGATATCGGCATAGTAAGCTAACAGCCGGATTTCGCCATGTTCGTATCTGTATTGGCTTACACCGAACTTCTGGCCCACATGAACGCGAATACCCAACTCCTCTTCCAGCTCGCGGATGAGGCAGCTCTCCGGTGATTCGCCCTTCTCAATCTTTCCTCCCGGGAACTCCCATTTTCCGGCCAACTTCTGATTGTGTGCCCGGCGGGTGATTAAAACTCTGTTATCTTGAATTATTATGGCTGCAGTTACGTCTTTTACCACCATTGGTTCCCGTCCTTAATACTTCTGTTTTTCTGGAATGACTCCCCGAACTCCCCCGCGAGGATTCTCCATATCCCCGCTGTAGCGGGGGATGAGATGAACGTGCAGGTGCATGATGGTTTGTCCTGCACTCAAGCCACAGTTGACCCCGACATTGTAACCATCCGGCTTAAATCTATCGTCCAGTAGCCGTTTCGCCTCTTCCAGGAGGCTGTTAATAGCGTGTCTTTCTTCCTTGGTGCTGTCAAAGAAATCGGTTACATGGCGGCGGGTTATAACCAGCATATGTCCAGGGTTCACCGGGTATTTGTCATACCTTAACCAGGCCAAATCGTTTTCCAGGACCACCTCATCAGGGTGGCAGAAGGGGCATTTTAAAGAGTGTTGCTCAAACAATGCAGGTCCTCCGTCTTCAGTATGGTTCACCATGCATTCAAACATGCTAAAGGTTTGTTAATGGGGGCAACAGCTTATAGCCATCATAATGTAACACTTTCCATTTTATCAATCAACGTCAGATTAAAGAGGAGAAAGAAGGGGTGTCAAAATAATAACCCCGGCAATTTGCGGGGTTATGAAGCTAGGAGCAATATATAAATCGTTTAGGATAGTTATAACGCGCAGTTGGCAAAGTTAGATTAAGTGAAAAAACGCGGGGTGCCGTCTAAGAATACGGTCTGAAGTTATTCAGCGAGCAGGTGTTATTTACGCTTACCTCTGAGGTAACTTACGGTCCGATTCATGTTAGTGCTGTGTGATCCTTTAACGAGCACAATCGCCCCGGGATATATAACCGTTCGAATCTTTTGATGCAATGATTTCCGGTCAGGGGCGTGGTAGGCTTTCTGGGGCGGAAAACCATGGTTTATGGCGGTGGTGCGAATCTGTCGAGCCGGCTTGCCATAAGTAAAGAGATAGTCAATGTCTCTGCGTGCCACGTGCCGTCCGACCTCCTGATGTCCCGTCTTCGAGTACCGACCAAGTTCGGACATGCTGCCCAGGACCAAAACCTTGGGTCGCCCTTGGAGGTGGGATAAAACATCGATAGCTGCTTTCACGGAATGGGGATTGGCATTGAAGGTATCATCAATAACCCTGACGTTATTTTTGGTTCGGTAAACCATCAGGCGGCGTGAGGGACGGCGGTAGTGTTTAAGGCCGGATTTCATCTGTTCAACTGAAAATCCTAACCGGTCAGCAACCGCAATTGCGAATAGGGCGTTATATACATTATGTATACCGTAAACCGGAATGAAGAAGTTGTGCTCCTCCCCTTTAACCCTGGCGTCAAATGACATGCCGCCATCCACATAGCGAATGTTATTGGCCGTATAGCTCGCGGTGCCCTTTATTCCTACGGTTTTGATAACACCTCGGAAAGGTTTCAGGTGAAGTCTGCGGGAATTAACATCATCAGCATTTAGGAAGAGGGTTCCAGTCCTTTTCATATACTGCGCCAACTGGGATTTGGCCTTTATCAGTCGGGTCAGACTACCACCAAAATTTCCGATATGGGCTGAGCCCACCATGGTTATTACGGACATGTTGGGCCGGATTATCTGACATTGTCGGCGAAGGTGCCCGCTGCCGGACATGCCAAACTCGAGAACTACTGCCCGGTGATAGGGGCGGATGTTTCGGGCATGTCTTCGCGTAGACTTGCGGTTGTTTTGATTGTACTTGGATTTGTAAACACTCCAACGGGTTCGCAAAATGGAGGCAATCATCTCTTTGGTGGTGGTCTTGCCAGAGCTTCCGGCTACGGCAATAACCGGTTTATTCAATACCTTTGGTTTCAAGAGTATTCCTCCCACATTTTGGATTCAAGATAATATATGCATGGCGATGTGGAGTTGCTTCAATTAATGCCAAATTGAATGTTTCACTCGTCGATATAAAGCAGCAGTGGGGGAACGGGGAAGTCACGGATTCAAGGATGTATACTAGATTAAAACAACCCGTTGGCAAAAAAAGCCCCCGGAGCTACGCCGGAGGCTCAAATATTAGATATCAGGTTTTTATTCTATGCAATTGGTATACCTGGCCTGTGGTCTATTTGGCAGTGCGCTTGGCCAGTTCCTCTTCACGGAGGATACGACGCAGAGCTTTTCCAACCGGACTTCTGGGGACGGAATCCCTGAATTCAACTTCACGCGGGATCTTATAGGCGGTTAGTCTCTCCCGGCACCAGGAAAGGATTTCACTGGCATCGCAGGTTTCACCAGGTTTTAATACTACGAAAGCCTTCAGTGATTCACCCCGGTACTCGTCGGGGATTCCTATACACATCGCGTCAAACACTTTGGGATGGGCGAAAATAACGCTGTCCACTTCGGTGGGGAAGACGTTAAAACCACCTGATATGATCATATCCTTGGAGCGGTCAACAATGAAGAAATGCCAGTCTTCGTCGCGATAGGCCAGGTCTCCGGTGTAAAGCCATCCGTCCTTAAGCTGGTTGGCAGTTTCTTCGGGGTTATTCCAATAACCAGCCATTACCATGGGCCCCTGGGTCACAATCTCTCCAACCTTGTAGGGTTCCCAGTGGACATCTTCCCCGGTTTCGGGATCCACCAGCCGAACTACGGTGCTGGGATAAGGTATTCCAATGCTGCCTACCTTTTTCTTGCCCAGGCAGGGTTGCGAGATATTCTGAGCCACGGTCTCACTCATACCACAGCCCTCTTGATAGAAAATATCCATATCCAAAAGCTTGTCGATCAGATCCTGCGGGCAGGGAGCGCCGCCGCAACCGACGAAAACGAACTTCTTGCCCAAGTCCATTTCCTTGGCCCGGGGGTGATTCACGATAGCGTTCAGCATGGTGGGCACTGCAGCAAAATAGCTGATATCGTCAAACATCTCAATAGTGTTCATGACTTCTTCGATTTCAAAACGGGGCAGTATGATCTGGGTTGCTGCGTTCTTTATTGACCAGCACATCTGACAGACTTCGCCGTAGATGTGGTAATAGGGCAGTACACAGAAAGATTTGCGCCTCTCTACGGGTATTGGGTTGGTAACCGGGCTCCCCCAGTACATGTTCTCATATATGCCAGCCACGATATTCGCGTGCGTCAGGGTAGCGCCCTTGGGTACACCGGTAGTTCCGCCGGTGAACTGGATTACGCATGGGTCTTCTGGCTTGATGGTGGGGCGCGGACGATTATGACTGGCCGTTGCTTCCAGCAGTTGTCCAAAGTGGTGCCAGCCTTTGTCCTTAATACCCAGGCTTTCAGCGGTAGCCNNATGTAATCGCCCATGCGGGTGATAATCATGTTTGGAATGTCAACCCGCTCAACCAGGGCTTCCATATTGCCAATTACGCCGTCAAAAGTGATCATGGCTTTCAATTCGGTGGCTTTTGCCATGAATTCCAGTTCTTCTACTGTATACATGGGGTTCATATTAACGACTATTCCACCCATTGTTAATATGGACCAGAAGGATATAACAAACTGCGGACAGTTGGGAAGCAGGAGACCAATGCGATCACCCTGTTTGATGCCCAAACTCAAAATGGCATTGGCAAATCGATTGACGGTCCGGAACAGCTCCCAGAAGGTGCAGGTCCAGCCGTAAAACCATATGGCATCTTTATCGGGCCAACTGCTGGCAGTATTCCTTAAGACATCACCGGCGGGAAAGGTTGGAATGCGGGCTATGTAAGGGACTTCTGGATCATATTCTTTAAGCCAGGGTCTTTCTCTCAATAGTCTTTCGTGGTCATATTCGGGTTTCATCACAAGACCTCCATTCTCTGCTGTGTTTAAATAAAATCACTGCTATGCCTACTGGCATTTTTAATTGTCCAGGATAAGAGATTGGAGTGTATCTTGCTGCAAGTCATGAACAAATACTGCTTTAATGCAATGCTGTGTTTTCTAGAAACAGATTAATGCGTTCAAGTGGTAGTGTGAGTTATTGTGTCGCCTCCCGTCAAGACTTGCTTTTGTTCCCTGCTTACCCCCTCTCCTTGCAGTATTGTCTTGAGGTTTTGGCAAACGATTGTATGAATGCCTTTGGGCGCGACCATTTTCATATCAACTTCGACATCACTTATTGTATACCTGCAAATCTTCTCATAAAAATTTTAATGTTTGAAACAATTAAGCTATTGGCACTATGAAGAATAAGCTGAGCATTTGAATGATTGGTACTTTGGGAACGGAAAGCCGGGAAGTCGTTCTCTGCTAAACTGATCGGTGGTTGATGAAAGGAAGACTGGAGCTATAATCTGGAAACGAAAAACAAGGGTGGACCCATTAAAGGGTGGCACCCCTGTTTCTTTTGCCTTGGTTTAAACAATTATTATGGTTGCGTGATGAACTCTTCAATCAATTGGTTAACCTGGTCCGGTTCCTCGTGCTGAATCCAGTGGGTACAGTCGAATTTAACCAGGCGTGCCTGGTCACAGTATTCCAGGCTCTGATCAGCCTGTTCCGGAATAATCGCTATGTCGTCCAACCCCCATAGAATCAACAGGGGTACGGTGATGCGGAAGCTTGCCGGCGGCTCATTACGACATTGCAGGCTAGCCCGATACCAGTTGACCATGGAGGAGTATGCTCCCGGTTGGGCAAATGCTTTACGGTATTCCTCAAGTTCTTCGGGCTTGAAGGTTCCGGGTCTGCTGGATTCGGCCAGGACACTGACCGGCCATTCGAAGTTGTTGGCTGAGCCCAGCTTTTCCGGGGCATTGGGGAGTTGAAAGAAAAAGATATACCAACTTCTCTGCATCTGTTTGGGATTGGTCAACATATTGCGGTTCATAACCTTGGGGTGAGGCACATTCATTATTACCAGGCGCTTGATCCGTTCTGGATATTTGAGGGTGGTCCACCAGGATACAGAAGCACCCCAATCATGGCCCACCAGATAAATCTGGTCCCGGCCGTAAAAATCGATCAGGCCAACCACATCCTTGGCCAGTTCGTCGGTTTTGTAGGCTGCAATGCCTTCGGGTTTGTCACTCAGGTTGTAACCCCGCTGGTCCGGAACCACTACCAGGTAGCCCTTATCCGCGAAATACCCGATCTGTTTGCGCCAGGCGAACCAGAATTCTGGAAAACCATGCAGGAACATGATCATGGGACCGTCGGCTGGACCAGCCTCCATTACGTGGAGTTTGATACCGTTGGTCTCAATAAACCTTTCTCGCAATTCCGCCATAGTTGTTTTCCTCCATTCAGAAGTTAAGTTACTAAGCTTCGGACACCAGTTGCCGGAAACCTTTCCGGTCCATCGCATAGAGTACGGCTCTCTCGACAGCTTTTTCCCGCAGTTCATGTACTTTAATGTAATCCGGATTATTGGCCATTTCCAGGAACTTGGCGCGGGAAGGATACTGTACCAGCATCATCAGATCCCAGGTTTCACTGCCATTCAAAAGTTCGTTGGGTTTACCGAGGAATATCATCTTACCCCCAATACCCTCAACGTACTTGTTGGACTCCTGCATATACTGGATGTACGTTGGGAATCCATCCGGCTTGAATTTAAGCAGGTTTAACATTACTACCGGCTCATTGCTGGGATTATGTTTCAGGGCCTTGAATTGATCAGCATTGCTTTGTATCATGGTGCGACCTCCTTTTTTCCTATTGTAGGCAATTTCATGTTAGCACATGTAAAAAACGACGGCAATGAAACATAATTTGCATACAGTAACATGGATAACAGGATGTCGCCACTCAAAGAATAAAAAAAGCGGACTTTTAAAAAGCCCGCTTGTTCCGTATTATATTTGGTTATGATTCCCTGGAGATGGCCGGTTACAGCAAACTCTGGGCGTTTCCAGCCTGATTTCTGGCGTTGGAGTTGCCAATCAGTGGCTGACCGCTAATGGCTTGAGGATTGCTCTGCAACTGGCTTTCCGCAAAAGCAATCATCTTACGAACCATATTTCCTCCAACTGCTCCACAGTCCCGGGATGAAACATGACCCCAGTAATCGCCCTGAATCTCCTGGCCAACTCCAAGCTCTGATGCGATTTCATACTTAAAATTGTACAGAGCTTGTGATGCCTGTGGAACAAGCACCCGGTTCCGCTTTTGGCCTCTACCCACTAGTTATCGCCTCCTTTCTTTTTGGTGTTACTATTATTCCTCCGTTAAGGATTTGCATACTAACACTAATTGACCCGCCATCAGCTTTGTGTTTCCTTATGAAAAATTTGTGTTTGCTTTGTTACAGTAACATTCCGTTAATAGCGGGTGCATAATTTGGATTAGTTACTTAACAAACCAAACCACTAAGTTCAAACCAAGGGTTTGCTGCCAATTTTAAACAATTTTTATTAACATCCAACTTGTTATTCAATAAAGGGATGGGGAAGTTTAATAGCGAATTGCGTAAGACAATGGCGAGGTATACATATTAAAGGTTATGCTTTGACAAATATGGTCTTATAAAGGTGTGTGGTAATGGAGAATCATATTATGGCTGCGACAGACCATAAGATAACCAATTCTCTGATGAGCCTGGAGAATGTCAGCCGGAACTTTATCATGGGTGAGGTTACTGTGGAAGCACTCCGGGATGCCTCTTTGGAAATCAGGGCCGGGGAGATACTGGCGATCCTTGGACCCAGCGGTTCCGGCAAGAGTACCCTGCTTAATATTGTGGGCGGCATGGACCGTCCCACCGCCGGCCGGGTCATTTATGACGGAGAGGACCTGACCCAGGTATCTGATGACAGATTGGGCCGTTTCCGACGCCATGAGGTGGGGTTCGTTTTTCAATTCTACAATCTGATACCGGACCTGACCGCATGGGAAAACGTGGAGATCGCCGGTGGGCTGGTAAAATCACCGTTTCCAGTGGCCAAGGTTTTGAATGAGGTGGGTCTGGCGGACCGGGCGGACCATTTTCCTTCCCAGCTCAGCGGAGGTGAACAGCAACGGGTCTCGATTGCGCGGGCCATGGTGAAGAACCCCCGGTTGCTGTTGTGCGATGAGCCGACGGGGGCCCTGGACCATCAGACGGGCAGTATGGTGCTTTCACTACTGGCCAATATCAGCCGCAACCTGGGCAGCACGGTGGTTATTGTCACTCACAATACGGTTATCGGTGATATGGCGGACCGGGTGATCCGCATGCGCAGCGGAACCATTGCCGAGATCATAACCAACCCGAACCCGTTGCCCCCGGAAAGGATAAGCTGGTAATGAGCGTTCTCAGCCGCCGGTTGTGGCGCACCTTCAGCAAAAATCGCTTGCAGTTTCTGGCGGTGGCCTTGGTGGTTATGATCGGGGTATCGATCTATATATCCATGAACACCGCCTACTATAACCTGGACCACTCACAGGATGTATT
Organism: Syntrophothermus sp. UBA1445; assembly: GCA_002329495.1. Lineage (GTDB taxonomy): Bacteria > Bacillota > Syntrophomonadia > Syntrophomonadales > DTU052 > DTU052. The sequence continues at coordinate 16,195 of DCTH01000157.1, forward strand.
CTATGAGGAGAATGATTTTGCGGATTATTACTTCCATGTGGTCCGGGCTCCTTATCAGGTGGTCAAGAGGATTGAAGCCCTGCCCGGTGTGGATATGGTCACCGGACGGGTTCAGATAGACGTTCCGATTATGCGGGAAAATGGCGACCGGGGTACCGCCCGCCTGACCGGCTACCACCTGCCTCTGGATAAGGAAGTAAACCGCATCCAGCTGGTCTCAGGCCAGATGTTCGATAAAGACCCCAGTGGGGGACGGATCGAGGTGCTGACTGATCCCCAGTTTGCGGCGGCCAATCACCTGAGCCCGGGTGCCGAAATCGTAGTGGCCGCCCAGGGGCATGAGGTGGTCCTTACCGTTACCGGTACCGGCAGCGGACCGGAATTCATCTACCCGATGAAGGATGCCGCCAGCCTCATGCCGGAGCCGGAGAGCTTTGGGATAATAATGGCTCCTTTGAACCAGGTCCAGCAGGTCCTGGGCTACTCTGGTCAGGTTAATCAGGTGCTGATTAAAGTAACCACTGGTTTTGATGTGGAAGAGGTGGCCCATCAGGTTGAGAAGATCCTGAAGCCTTACGGCAACCTGGCCAGCTATCCCCGGGAGGACCAGCTCAGCCACGTCATGCTGGATTCTGAGCTTGAGGGACTGCAGAAAAGTGCCAGCAGTTTACCGGCGGTCTTTCTTATTCTGGCGGCCATTGTTCAATATGTAATGCTGGGCCGGATGATAAAGACCCAGCGCCAGCAGATCGGAATATTCAAGGCCCTGGGATTCAGCCGCCGCCGGATCGTTTTGCACTATGCCGCCTATTCAATGGTGATTACTGTCCTGGGTGCCATCCTGGGGATAATCCTCGGGCTCATGCTGTCATCGGTGATTTCCAAGACCTACGCGCTGTTCTTTAATCTGCCCCAGGAGATTGGCGGGATTAATTTCAATGCCATTATCTCGGGACTGGTCTTTAGTCAGGCAACGGGAGCAGCCGCTGGGTTAGGTGCTTCAAGGGGGATACTCTCACTTAACCCCGCCGAATCCATGCGTTCCGAGCCTCCACGGGTGTCGGGGCGGATTGGGCTGGAGCGGTGGACATGGCTGTGGAGGAGACTGGATAATTATTGGCGTATGAGTGTCCGTACCGTCTGGCGCAATAGCTGGCGATCATTCTTTACCATGGTTGGAGTGATGTTTGCCGCCGGGATGCTCATAATTGCCTTCTTCGCTGACGACTCCATGGATTTTATGCTAAACCAGCACTTTGCCTTTGAACAGCGTTATGATTATCTGATCCGGTTTACGGAACCCGTAAAAGATTACGAGATCCTTAACATCTCCCGTTTGGACGGAGTCTTAAAATCTGAGCCGTTGCTGGAAGTCCCGGTTCGGGTAAGCTTTGCTGGCCAAGAAGAGGACGATCTCCTCCTGGGTATGAGGCCTGACACCACCCTCAAATCTGTTTTTGACGATGATGGTGTTCCCCTGGTAGTCCCTGAAGATGGGATCTTGATGCACGACATAACCGCCAACAAACTGAGGGTCAAGGTGGGAGACCGGGTGATGATAGAGACCCGCATGCGGAGTGGAGCATCTCAGGAGGCATATCTAAAGGTCCTGGGAATAAACCACCAGATGATTGGTGCCGGGTCATACGTTTCTCTTGACCAGGCCAATCAGGTGCTAAAAGAAAGCCGGGTGGTTACCGGAGTGATGTTAAAGGTCGATCCCGGTAAGGCTGTGAGTATTGAAAAAGAGTTGAGCCGTATGACCGGGGTAAGTTCAATTCAGAGTCACCAGCGGGAACTGGCCGGTTTTGAAAAGCAGATGGGGTATATGATCTACTTTGTGGTGATGATGGTTTCTTTTGCCGCGATACTGGGATTTGCGATCGTTTACAACTCATCGGTTATCGGCTTCAGCGAGCGCCAGCGTGAATTGGCCCTGCTTAAGGTGATGGGATTCAGTGACCGCGAAGTGGGAGGACTTCTTCTGAGGGAAACCCTTTTGCAGTCAATACCGGGAGTGATCCTGGGATTGCCTTTTGGCCGGATGATGAGTCAGTGGTATGTAGCAGCGATAAGTACCGATGCCTTTTCTTTCCCGGTAGTGGTGTATCCCCGGACTTACATAATATCTGCGTTTATCGGGGTGATGTTCGTCTTGCTGGCGCACTGGTTTGCGGCCCGGGGAATTAAGCGGATTGAACCGACCGAGTTATTGAAGAACAACGATTAGGATGGGGAGGGTTTGGAAATGGAGCGGAGCCGGAGAAATAAGATTATTGGAATTGGTGCGGCAGTCGTTCTGGCCCTGGTGATCTGGTCACTTGCTACCCGGGGAAATGATGTGGAAACGGTAAAAGTGCGGGTAGGTGACATAACCCAGACGGTAGAAGACATCGGCTACGTCCGGGCAAATGAGGAATCGGGTCTCTACGCCACCCAGACCGCCACAGTAGCCCGGCTGAATTTTGAGGTTGGGCAACCGGTAAAAGCGGGAGAGACGGTGGTGGTTCTGGAAAACCTGGGGCTCAAGGTTCAGCTGAGCGAAGTAGAATCAAGCCTGGCCCAGGCTGAGGCCACTTCCCGTGCTGCTTTTTCCAGCTTGCGATTGGCAGAAATGGGGTTGAAGAACGCCCAGGACAACCTGGACCGGACCAAGGTCTTATATGATTCCGGTGCCGTATCCCGCACTGACTACGAAAAAGCCCTGCTGGAGATGGAGAATGCCCGGGCGGTGCTGGAGGAACAGCGGTCACAGCTGCAGGCGGTTTCGGCCCAGGTCGAAGGGCTGAAGGAGACCCGTACTCATCTGGCAGCACAGGAAGAGGAACTGGTTTTAAAAAGTCCCGTGGACGGGGTGATCTTAAGTCTTCCGGTTAAGGTTGGTCAGGTGGTGGCTCCCGGAACCCTGGCAGCGACAGTAGGCGGCGGTGCCGGTTTGGAAGTCAGAGCTGATATTCTGGGTGACGATCTTACGCATGTGGCGGTAGGGCAAAAAGTGCTGGTAATAGCACCCGGGTTGAGCCAGGATTACCTGGTGGGAAAGGTCTCTCAGATATATCCCCAGGCCGAAGAGAAACACTCTGCGCTGGGAATTGTGCAACAGCGAGTTCCGGTGATTATCACCCTGGAAGAGACGGCCAACCTTAAACCCGGTTATGAGGTGGACGTGGCCATTGAGACCCAGACTCGCACGGGAGTACTCTTAGTCCCCCGTGAAATGGTGAAAACCACGCCGGAGGGTAAACAGACCGTAAACCTGGTGGAAAAGGGCAAGATTAAGGAGGTCCCGGTAAAGACCGGCATTACCGATGGCAGCAATATTGAAATCACAGAGGGCCTGATGGCCGGGGCCGAGCTGACGTATTAGCTACACTCATAATAGCGGGAGAGCGGCAAAACCCGGTAGAAGGATTACCGGAGTTCTGCCGTTTGTTTTTGATGATAAATCGACAAGNNATCAGACCAAACCGCGAATCAGGAGCATATATGAGACCAACCAAACAAGTTATTGTGGCCGGGGGAGGAGCCGCGGGAATGGTAGCGGCGATTGCGGCCCGGAGGCTGGGCGCTGAGGTTACCATACTGGAGCGCAACCCGCGAGTGGGCAAGAAAATACTGGCGACTGGCAATGGGCGCTGCAATTTTACCAACATAAATNNGGCAGCAACCCGAAATTCGCCCACAGCGCACTGGCCAGTTTCGGGGCTTATGATGCCATCAGATTCTTTGAGAAGCTGGGGATTGCCCATAAAGTGGAGGATTTCGGGAAGGTTTTCCCGATGTCTGACCAGGCTTCAAGTATCCTGGATGTTCTCCGCTATGAATTGAGTGAACTGGGAGTTACTGTCATCTGCGATGCATTTATCCAGGGTATAACCAGGGCCGACGGTAAGTTTTGCGTAGAATTGGCCGAGGGGAAGGTTTACCGGGGGGACCGGGTCATCCTGGCTACCGGTGGTAAAGCCATGCCTGCCAGTGGTTCTGATGGCAACGGCTATGAACTGGCGTCCAGGCTGGGTCACAGGATTACCGATGTCTTTCCGGCCCTGGTGCAGTTAATGTTGGAAGGATCCTTTTTCAAACGCATTGAGGGGGTAAAGTTGGCAGGGACGGCCGAGGTCATTCACCGTAACAAATCAGTTGCGCGAGATCGCGGAGACATACTCTTCGCTAATTATGGAGTCTCCGGTCCGCCTATACTTCAGATTAGCCGGGTTGCCGGTGAACTCTTAAAACAGGGAGAAGAGGTCTATTTAAAAATTAATATTATGGACACCATGTCCAAAGAAGAACTCCTGGACCTCCTCAAACGGCGCTTTCAAACCGGTCCGAGTAAGCCAGTTGACTTCAGCCTGGTTGGTTTGATTAACAAGCGGCTGATACCGGTGGTACTGAAAGAGGCAGGCATTGATGATTTAACGCGTCCGGTAGCCAATCTGTCCGCTGCAGAAAAGCAGGGAATCACCGATATTTTGACTGATTGGAGGTTTAAGGTACGCGGAACCAAGGGCTGGTCAAGTGCCCAGGTGACCGCTGGCGGTGTTGACACCGGTGATATAGACCCAAACAGCATGGAATCCAGATTGATTAAAGGTTTATTCTTTGCGGGTCAGATCATGGATATAGATGGACAGTGCGGCGGTTTCAATCTGCAATGGGCCTGGACATCGGGATACATAGCAGGAAAGAACGCAGCCTTGTGAGTGCTGCCAACTGTGGGAGAATCCAATGATAAGAATTTCAGATATCAAAATAAGCATTGATCAGGCCGCAGATCCTGAGATGGAAAGACAGGCCCTGCGAACCTCCATACTAGCCAAACTGGGGATCAGAGACCAGGATCTGCGTGGGTTTTACATATTCAAGAAGTCAGTTGATGCGAGAAAGAAAGATGAAATTACCTGTGTCTATGCGGTTGATGTTGAGATCTTCAACGAAGAGCGGGTCCTCAGGAGACGCGCCTCCAAAGTAATAAATCCTACCCCGGACCTTTCCTATCATGGAGTACAGTTGGGTACGGAAAAAATGCATGAAAGACCGGTGGTGATTGGGATGGGACCCGCCGGACTTTTTGCCGGGTTACTGTTATCAAGGAACGGCTACCGGCCCATTATCCTGGAACGAGGGGAAGCCGTGGAAGCAAGGACCGCCACCATCAACCGGTTCTGGAGCCAGGGTTCACTTGATATAGAAAGCAATGTACAGTTTGGTGAAGGCGGAGCCGGCACGTTCTCAGACGGGAAGCTTACTACCCTCATAAATGACCGCAGGTGCCGCACCGTGCTGGAGGAGTTTGTCAAGGCTGGAGCGCCGCCGGAGATACTGTTCAAGCATAAACCGCACATAGGAACTGATAAGCTCAAGATGACCGTTGTTAACATACGGAAAGAGATTATCGCCCACGGTGGGGAAGTAAGATTTAAATCCAAGGTAACCGATTTTATTACAAGGGATGGAAAGATTGATGCTCTCATAATTAATGAACAGGAGAGACTCCCCTGTCGGGTGGTTTTGTTAGCCATAGGCCACAGCGCCCGCGACACTTATCAGGTCTTGTACCGAAGGGGCATTCGCATGAGTCAGAAACCCTTCTCCATCGGGGTCAGGATCGAGCACCCGCAGGAAGTGATAAACAAGGCCCAGTATGGTAATGCGGCCGGGCATCCCGGATTGGGTGCTGCTGATTATAAACTATCCTATCATGCCAAGAATGGACGGTCTGCGTACACCTTCTGTATGTGCCCCGGGGGATATGTGGTGGCGGCGGCCTCAGAAGAACTGGGTGTGGTTACCAATGGTATGAGCGAATACCGGAGAGATGGAGATAACGCCAATGCAGCTCTGCTGGTGGGGGTTAAACCCGCTGATTTTGAAAGCCCGCATCCCCTGGCGGGTATAGAGTTTCAGCGCAAGTGGGAAGGCCTGGCCTACCAGATAGGGGGCGGAAGCTACCGGGGGCCAGCCCAGTTAACCGGTGATTTCCTGGTTGATCGCCTGAGTACCCAGTGGGGCAGCGTGAAACCCACCTACCGGCCCGGGGTTACATTTGCCCGGCTCAGGGATTGTTTGCCCGCCTACGTTATAGAGACCTTGAAGGAAGCTATCGTGTATTTTGACACCCGCATCCAGGGCTTTGCCATGCCGGACAGTATCTTGACCGGTNNCTTCACCGATCAGAATAAACCGGGATGAGGAACACCTGTCGAACATAGACGGTATTTACCCCATGGGGGAAGGTGCCGGTTACGCCGGCGGCATAATGTCATCCGCGGTTGACGGGGTCAAAACCGCAGAAAAAGTAATGATTAAGTACGCCCCCTGATTTGTTAGATATTGGCTCGGATAGATAAATATTCGTGAAATAACAATTGACCGTCCGGACACAATACTACCAGAATGATTTTCTAGGAGGAAAGATAATTGATAGGAACAGTAAAATGGTTTGATGATGCTAAAGGCTATGGGTTTATAGAGAGTGAAGAAGGAAGAGACGTATTTGTCCACCATACGGCGATTCAGGACTCAGGTTACAGATCTTTAACTGAGGGACAAAGGGTTAAGTTTGATGTCACTCAGGGACCCAAGGGGGATCAAGCCAGCAACGTCCAGATTCTTTAAAATGATCTGTAAAGAATACGGTTTCTGCTTTTTCGTCACGAATAAATACTGGTAAATAAGAGCCTTCGGGCTCTTTTTTTTGAGAGTCACTTCCAAGATCAGTGGTTTGACTTGAAAGTAAAACCGATAATTGCCAATAAGTCTTCAGTTTCCAATAGATATGAAAAAGAAAAAACCGCTCCCCAAAGGCGGTTTTTCCTTGATTTGAATTATCATACTTGATGGATTCTTACTCCCGACAATCACGACTTCTACAGTTGTCCAGATCATCGCGGCTCTGCTTATCGTTATCTATCTGCCTCTGATCGTTATCGCGGCGATTTTGCTGGTTGTTACGATCATTTCGGTTTCTTTCCCGGCTGTCACGCGTCGTGGTCTTCACCCCCTTCCGAATACAGTATTCTCTGAGGTTGGTGCGGATATGCCAACCCGCTTACATAGCAAAAATCGGTAAGGGAGAAAATAGTGTTACTACAAAAACGGGAGGTAGATCACCTTGAAGAAAATTTCACCTTCGGAGATGCTCCAATTGCGAGAGTTGATGCAGATGGAGGCTAATGCCCTGGCGATGGCCCGTGTGACCCACAATGTAATTCAGGATTCGGAATTCAAAACCCTTTCCGATGCTGGGATTAAGGCCATGGAGGCCCGAATCCGCGAGATGCAGATGTTTATCAGCGACCATGATCTAATCTCAAGGGGGGTCCAATAAATGATGAAAAACCTGATCAATACGGTACTTGGGTCGGATGCTCAAATTACTGACGAAATGCTGGCCAATATCTCCCTGCAGGGTTCCAAAGGCGCCTCGGCAGCGTACCTGACAGCAACTCTGGAATCAGCGACCCCTGAGGTGAGACGCATGTTTGGTGAATTTCTGACCCAGTCAGTAATGTCCCACGAGACACTCACCAACATGGCAATAAAAAAAGGCTGGTATAAACCTTACCACACTCCAGACGAACAGGTATCCCAGGCTTATCAGCAAGCCAGCCAGGCCTTCAGCGAAGGGATGCGTGCCCAGTAAGGTTTCCTGGTTCCAGAATCCGTACAAAAAAACTGAATTTGCCTACTGCCCGGTACACACCGGGCTTTTTCTTTCGTAGCTTACTTCACCCGGAAGAATCCCCATTCCTGCCACTGCCAGGTCGTGACCTCGCTCACGGGGGTTTTATCCCACACCCAAAACCACTGACGGCCGTTATACTCGGTTACGAGCAGCTCATTTTTCCCATCCTTATTGGTGTCCTTGATCTGCATATCCTTTATCGGCCGATCAAGGGCGGAGGACATCCAGATGGGCTTCAATCGGTGGTTGACCAAGTTGTAGACATACAGGTGACAGGTTAATTCATGATCCCGACCGGTATGCCAGAAGGGGCGTGATTGACCGAAACTACCCCTTTTCCATACAACCAGCAACAGGTCATACCGGTTGTCATGGGTTACGTCTGCAATTTGAAACGAGGCCACCCGCCAGTCGGCAGGTGACCTCCAGAGTTCCCGATTATCATTAACCACGATCAGCGTTTGTTCTTCCAGAGTATAATGTTCGGGCTCATGATCCTGATCCAGATCGTAATCCAGGGTTTGCTTATCTGTGACTCCTGCACCAGGATAAGGTCGAGATTGAGACAGGCTGATCAGGACAAGTCCAATGATCAATGCCATAGTAATTGCTGAAACCACAACCACAACCGGGTGCCGCCGGTAAACCATACCTTTCCATTCATCCTCCATTAAATAATGTGATTCATTTTGTCAGTGGCATTCCTTATTCCATAGGATTAAGTCTGATCTCCACAACATATTGAAGCCTCGGTTTGAATTATACCTGGATTAATACCCGATCGTTGAAACTGATCCACCCTAAAACAGCGGCGCGTTTTCCACCTTACCGATATTGGATTGCACCCATTTCGGAGGCTGGGGTGCTTCGTCATTCCGCAGCATCTCCTGCCATTTGCTGTCTGTCAGCCGATCATTGCTCGGCCAGGGAAATTCATAGTATGAGTATACTGCCCCACGGGCTATCCGCAGTTTACCATCCACCGGTACTATAGCGTAAATTGACCAGACCATGCCGGTAGCTTCCTCCAGCACTTTGTCCGGAGGGGCGGTAGCCACGTCGGTGACCAGGGCCGCAGGGTTTTCCCAGATCTGTGAAGGGCTTACGACATCATCGTCCTTCAGAGCTTCCAGCCAGAAGTGTTCCAGCTGTCCGCCGAAAGTCCGAATCAGTTCGTAGTCGGCATCAGTCAGCGGGGTGTTATTCAATTCCTTTTCCGCAATGTCCTTCAACGACAGAGCCAGGGTTTCCATACGGCTCAGGCTTTCCTTATCCTGATCGCTCAAGAGAGCGCGGGATGCCAGACCTTCGCTCGTCATGGAGCACAGGGCCGCCAGCCGGGCAAAGAGGTGAGGATTAGGTTCTACGTAACCGCGGTCATCCTCCGGCTCCGCTCCGCCGCCCATTTCTGCATAAACCTGTTTGGCGTACAGTACGGTGTCGTGCTTGAGCTCGGTCCAGCTTCCCAGGTAGGTTGCCAGATCTTTGCACTGCCAGGCATTGTTGCGCATGAAGGATGGATAACCCTCAGGTTTTTCCCAGGTCAGGGGAAGCAGGGTGTAGAGCCAGTTCCAATAAAGGTTTTCCGTCCAATTGGACAGCTTCAGACCCTTGACATATTCCTGGAGCTTTTTCATGTTATCCGGATAGCCCTCATAATCCGTTTCGTTCATACTATCCAACAAAGAATAAGCCTCCCTGGAGCCCATAGCCGCAGGAATGTCGAGGCCTTTGGGCAGAGTTCTCCGCTGGCCCTGGCTGTTTTCCTTAACCTCCCGGTAGATCAATCGCTGGAATATGGCAGCATCCAGTGTAAACCGCTGCCCCATGAAACGGAATCCTTTTATTTCCTGTTCGCGGTCAGGCTGGATACTCTCATCAAAGATCGGAATGGAATTAATAGCTGGTGGCTCCAGCTTTTTTATGGCGTTAATAAAAGTGTTCCATTTGGTTTCATTTTCGACCAGGGCTTTGAGGGTTAATCTCTTACCGTAGGTTTCTCTCAGCACGGGTTCATACTGGTAGTAGCCCAGATCATCACTCTTGCCCACAAAGAAGTTGGTAGTCTGATAAATCTTATCCCAGCTATTAATGTTTTGGCCCTCGTTAAGGGCCAAGGTCATCAGGACCGCCGAGCGGGTCTCATCCACGTCCTTTTGACGGAAGGTTAAACGGCCATACCACATCATGGCTTTGAAGTACCGCTTCAGGTCTTCTGATTTGGTGTAGTGACCACGTGGGATATACTGGGTGTAGTCCTCTTTCAGGTCTTCCAGAACATCAACTTCAGCATGCCCAATGCTCATAACCGGTGAAATAGTGGTACTGTCATGCTTATCGATCAAGGACAGTTCCCTGGTTACCACATCCTGTACTGCTGCCGGAATTTTGGCCTTCGGGTCAAGAAGCCTGGCACCAACGGTAAAGAAGGCCAGGTTGCGCCGGGCGGCATTTTCCCACTCTGACCCTTTAAGTTCCTCATACTGTTGCAGTGACTCCCGCACCATATTGGAGTTCAAAGTCGTAAGTTCCGGGATCAAATACTGTCTCTCCACGCTCTTCAGCAGGTGATTAAAAAACAGATGGTAATTATGTAGCATGGCATCGGTGGTTACGAAATTGGGAGTGTTGTCATAGCGGTTGATCTCGTAAAGCATAAAGAATTCCGGCATCGTTCCCGGCGTTACCACAAAGCCATTGGTAATCAGGAGTTTGAGTGCTTCCGGTGAGAACTCAAACTTCTCGCGGTTCGTGATGTTGGAAAGATCAGGTTCAGCCTGGTAAGGCTTGATAACTGGTTTAACGTTAACGGGTACTTCGCGGTAGGTGGCAAATTCAGCGGCCAGGGCGGTTTTGTGGTCCGAGTTTCCTGCCTGCTGACCAGAAACACACCCGGACAGGGTCACGGTCAGAAAAAGAAAGACCGTCAGAAATGCTGTGAGTTTCCGGGGTCTCCTTGAATGCATTCCAATCATCTCCTCTAATACTTAATCGTGCGAAACTAATCACTAATACGTAATCGATGGTGGATTCTTACATACAGGAGCAAATGAGCGGAAGGTCTGTCAGACTCCCGGTATTCACCAGGTGTCTTCAGGATTCAGTATAATTTATCCGGAGGGGGCAATAAATTCGCCTTGATTACTGTGTTTTCACCGAACCGTTCATTAATGCGATCCAGGACCTCTTCCGAGCGGGAAGTGGCATCTTCAGCAAAAAGGCTTCCCTGTTGAAGCGTTTCGAGAGAACGAAGATTACTAACCGATACTCCAATCAAACGAATCTTACGTCGGTCCCGACTAAGTTGACGGAACAGCAAAGAGGCGGTTTCATACAGAACTGTACTGTTGGCGGTATATTCAGAGAGCGATTTGGAACGGTTAATCGTTTTAAAGTCTTGATAACGGATTTTGATGGTCACTGTGCGGGCTTCCATCCTGGCCCGGCGCAGACGACGACCAAGCAGGTGTGAGAACTGTAGCAGGTAACCTTCCAGCAGATCGGGATCATCTATATCCTGGTCGAAGGTGATCTCTCGTCCGATAGACTTCATCTCCCGCTCCGTCTCAACCCGACGGCGGTCAATACCGTGGGCCAACTCCCAGAAGAAGGGACCCGATTGCCCCAGATGTTTTTCCAGAACCTCAGGCGGGGTATTGGCTAAATCCCCAATGGTCTCAATTCCTAACCGTTTCAGACTCTGCTGGGTTCTCGCTCCTACTCCCCACAGCCGGGAAACAGGAAGCGGACTGAGTACGCCCACCGCTTCCTCACGCCGAATGGTTTTCATTCCATCCGGTTTGCAAAGGTCGGTAGCCAGCTTGGCCAGGAATTTATTATAGGAAATACCCGTAGAAATTATTAAGCCGACTTCAGCCTGAACTATCCGTTTGATATCCTGGGCCATCCTTTCGGCGGATCCGAAAATGGTTAGTGAACCGGTTACATCCAAAAAGGCTTCATCTATAGAGAGGGGTTCAATATCCGGGGTAAAGCGGGAGAAGATCTCGAAGACCTGCCGGGAGGCTTCCGCATAGCGCTTGATGTCCACCGGTAAAAATACCGCTTCCGGGCATAACCTTCGGGCCTGGGCCAGAGGCATGGCCGACTTAACTCCAAAACGACGAGCTTCATAAGAACAGGTAGCCACAACTCCCCTGGAATC
>DCTH01000088.1 GCA_002329495.1 Syntrophothermus sp. UBA1445
CCTACCTCATCCATGAACTGGCGGGCCATTCTGATCAGTTTATCCGGTGACAGGGCCAGGTAATCGGATAGTCTCCTGGCCGGAACCGCCCCTCCCTGATAGAAGGCGGTGTAAACCTCGCCTTTCCGGGCATTAAGCACCGGACAGATCAAATCCGGTCTCCAGCTGACATTATGGGCGATGGCATCCAGGGTAGGCACCCCAATCACCGGCTTGCTCCTGGCCAATGCCAGGCCCTTGGCGGTAGCCAGCCCGATACGGAGTCCCGTAAAAGACCCGGGACCGGTGGTCACGGCAATGGCATCCACCTCACCCAGGTCAAACCCGGTTTGCCTGAACGCCCCATCAATCATCTCCAACAGGGTGCGCGAGTGTTTGTACCCAGTATTGGCCAGGGCCTCGTAATAGACCTTCTTATCATCAACCAGTGCCACACCGGCTACCGGGGTAGCAGTATCAATACTTAAGATCAGCATAAGCGTTTCATGACCTCCAGGATCTGTCCGCGATCATCAGGAACGGATAGTCGTACCAGGCGCGGCGAATCATAATCATCATCCGTGATCTCTATCTCAATTACTATATCCCCGGGTTCCAGAGTCTCCGGGGAAGGCCATTCAATCAGGGTGACCCCGTCACCGTAGTAGGATTCCTCCCATTCATCGCGGTCCTGATCCTCTCCACCCAACCGGTAAAAATCCAGGTGGTACACCGGCAATCGACCCAGGTATACCTGCATAATGGTGAAGGTCGGACTGGTTACCATTCCTTCAAAACCAAGTCCCCGGGCGATTCCTTTAACCAGGGTGGTCTTCCCGGCCCCCAGGTCTCCCCGGAGCAGCAACCGGTCCCCGGCTTTAAGTTCCCGGGACAGGATCTCCCCCAGGGCCATCATCTTGTCACTTGCTTCCACAACTATTTGCCGGGTCTTCATGTATTCAGTCCCCTCTGGTTTACCTCCTGGCGGATCAGTTTAAAATCCTCCCATACCGGCCTCTTCAGGCTCTCGTTTCGCAGCAGGGCCGCCGGATGGTAGGTCGGCATAATCATTATTCCCTGGCGGGTAAACCATTTCCCTCTCACGATCGTAATCTTGGCCTTGTTATCCACCACTGTCTGAGTAGCCAGAGCCCCCAGACAGATTATCAATTTCGGTTTGATCAACCGGATCTGAGCTTCCAGGTACCCCCGGCACAGCGCGATTTCATTGGGGTTGGGCAGCCTGTTGCCCGGGGGTCGGCACTTAACCACATTAGTTATGTAGACTTTGGATCTGGTTATCCCGGCGGCTTCCAGAATGCGGTCCAGAAGCTGTCCTGCCTTACCCACAAAAGGCTCGCCGATCTCATCCTCGCTCTGGCCGGGACCCTCCCCCACCAGCATGATATCCGCGTTCTGGGGACCGACGCCGAATACCACCTGTTTACAGCCATCCCGCAGAGGACAGAGACGGCAGCTACGGGCATTTTCCTCCAGATCCTGCATTGTTGTTATATCATGGTATCCTTCATTTTCTTTTATTCCCAGCAGAAAGGGAATGTATTTTGCCGGGGACTCTCTTACCAACTCCTCATAAACTGGCCCCGTGCTCCCGAACAGATTAGGTTGTTCCTTGGTCAATCTTATCCCTCCCCAGCCCTATCTAATCAGACTGAAACAGCAAGACAGGCCTCAATAAAGCCTGTCTTAACAGTTAAATTAATTCTATATCTTTTCGCCTAAAGGTTCCAGGCACCTTTATTACTTCTTCTACACCCGTTACTCACCCAAGACCCGGAAGAAGTCGTTAAACGCCCCGGTCAGCCTCCAGAAGGACACTCCTGGCAGGTTGTTCTCCACCGCCACCGCGTACTTCTCACCCAGGCTGACACCGTTCTCGTACCAGACCCGGTGCTGCTGGCCGTTCTGGTCCCGGTAATCGATGTAAGGGGTGAAGCTCACCCGATCAAAGCCCATCACCCGATGATATGAACTGTTTAAAAGGTTGTCTAGGCTGGTTTGATAAAAAGTGGTCTTGGTCCCCCGGGTTAAATTCCAATCCCGCCCGTAGGCACCCAACGCCAGAATCACCTTATGACGGGGAACCCGGTTCAGGGCATAACTGGTGGCATCCTCCACCCAGTCAATCGGAGCCGACGCCCCCGGGGTACTGGTGGTATAGTCATAGGCCATAATAATCAGGTAATCAACCGCCTGTCCTACCGCCGCATAGTCGAATCCCGCATGCCACGAGCTACCCTCGGTTTTGGCAGGAGCGGCTACCGAAAGCGTAAGGTTATTTGCATGTAGAGCCTGGCTCAGATCATTCATAAACAGCGAGAAATTGTCCCGATCCTGAGCGGGTATTGCCTCCAGGTCGATGTTGATACCATCGTAACCAAATTGGGCCGCGTGAGCGGTAAGGTTATCAATCAAGCGCTGGCGGTTCTGAGGACTGCTGAGCAGTGAATGGAGTTTTTCCTGTCCAGCCGCATCCCATCCCATCAGCATGACGCTGGCATGGGTTTTGAGACCATTTTGGCGGGCCCGGTCAAGAGCCGCCTGGCGCCTGGCAGTCCCACTGTTATCGGCCCAGTATTCGTAAAAAAGATTACCCTGGCCATCAGTCTCCAGCCAGCGGAAAATGACGTCGGTCAGTGATGGGTGGTCCAGTTCCTCCGGAGTCCCATAGTAGAAATACCCCATTACCCTGGGAGTCTGACCAAAGTTGATCAGGACCATGTTCTCTCGGGCCTTCCACCCGACGGTGGCTCCCATCCTCTCGGCAAAGAAGCGGACCGGAAGATAGGTTCGCCCCTCGTAAATGAAAGGTGCCACATCAAGAGCGATCGGTTTGTTGTTTACCAGGGCTGAATAACTGCCGATCACAAAGACGAATTCATTGTTGCCACAGTTAATAGTAACCTTACGGCCGTATGGCTCCCACTGGGCCTCACCATTGACCGCAGGGTCTTCCACTATGTAGCGGACCGGCAACATGGTTCGCCCGGATACTATCCTGCCCCCCGGCGAAAAGCTGCGCAACTCACCATTGATCTTGATCTGCACCGCCTCCTCGGCGGTAGTTAGGTGAGGTGCGATTCCCAGGATCACAAACACCATTAGTAATCCGATGAAGATTTTTTTCAAAAACATCACCCTCCCGTCATATGCAATTCGACACAACTCCTGCCAAACCTTGAAGTAATTAATTCCAAGCCGGCATGCAGGATAAGGAGATGGTGATGTCAAATTTAGAATTAGGGCAATTAGTTTCCCAAATCAAGACGGGGGTGTAGATATGGCCCGGAAAATTGTAATAAAAGCTATCTCCACTGTGCCACAGGATAAGGATGCCAACTTCAGGCTGACCGACGAATGGATCTGCATCGCAAATGAGGGCACAACCACCGAAAACATGGAAGGCTGGATCCTGTGTACCTGGAAACCCGACGGTCGGCACTATAACCAATTCTACTTCCCGGCCGAGATTCATGCATACCGGATGAATTTCAAGCCCGGTCAGCTGATCTTTATCATGACTGGCAGCGGCAGGGACACCTTTTTGCCGGCTATGGAGGGACACCCCGGGCAGTATCACTTCTTTATGGGCCTGGATCACTTCATATGGGACACACCCAAAGACAAGGTCAACCTCTACAGTTTCAAAAAGGAAGGTCAAAAGGAGATCTATGAACTGGTAGCTCAGCGCGAGATTACCGGCTGATGGTTCTTAAGTCAAACCTGTAACCACGGACCCGGGTGGAGCAACCCGGGTTGATTTTTTCTCGGCGAAAGACGTAGCCCGTTTAATTGTTCTGAATCTCTGCGGGGAACCAAAAACTCTCGGCCTCAGTTCTAAGTCCTTGTCAGTCGTTTTACTCCCCAAGATCTGCCAGGGATTATTTTTCGGCAAATAACCAGAAAAAAGGGTTTTCTTATTTGCGAAATGCTTTATCATAATAAAGGGACAACCCTTTATTAGGCTAAAATCTAACTTTGGAACGGGAGGCATTATTGTGAAGTTGTTGAGAAACCGAAGGTTAACGTTTACGGTGTTGCTGGTTTCCATCCTGGCATTGTTGATGGGCGGGTGCGGCACCCAGCCGGCAGCCCAGGATGAGAATGAACCGGTCAAGTTCAAGATCGGTCACTGCACCTGGGTTGGCTATGGCCCTCTGTACATAGCCCAGGAAAAAGGCTTCTTTGCCAAGTACAACATCGAGCCGGAGATGGTGATTATTGAGGACGAATCCCAGTATGCGGCGGCCCTGGCGGCCAACCGGATTCAGGCCCTGGGAAATGTGGTGGACCGTGATGTTATCCATTACGCCAATGGAGTGGATGCTAAGTTTGTCTGTGCCATGGACCAGTCCTATGGAGGCGACGGAATAATTGCCTCGGGGGACATAAAGACCGTCAAGGATCTGGAAGGAAAAACCGTGGGTCTGGACAAGGCCTCCACCAGCTATTTCTTCTTCCTGGCCGTGCTCGATAAGTACGGAGTAGACGAAAGCAAGATCAATATCCAGGAGATGACTGCCGGAGATGCGGGAGCAGCCTTTGTGGCGGGTAAACTGGATGCGGCGGTAGCCTGGGAGCCCTGGCTGACGCAAGCCAACCAGCGTGAAGGCGGCCATGTGCTGATTTCCAGCCGCGATTTCCCCGGTTATATTGTGGACGTTATCTCGGTTCGTCAGGACTTTATTGATCAGCACCCTGAAGCTGTATTAGGTCTGGTAAAAGCCTGGAACGAGGCGGTTGATTATTACAAGACCAACCCGGACGAAGGCAACCAGATTATGGCTAAAGCCCTGTCCTTATCCGAACAGGAGATTGCGGACATGGCTAAAGGCGTGCAGTTCATGGGTACCGAAGAAAACAAGAGCTTCTTTGATGAAACCAAGGCTACCGATTCTATCTACTACATCACTGAACTGGCCTCCCAGTTCTGGACTGAAAAGGGAGTGCTTAAGGAGAAGGTAGAGCCAGCCGAGATTGTGGTACCCCGGTTTGTGCAGGAGGCCGCTCAATAAGGTTATACCATAATCATAGCTTCGCTGCCGGCAGATGATTAGACCGAACTCGGTCCAGAGTCAGGGGCCTTGAGTTGGGGTCTAATCCTGCGCTGGCAAACTCCCGCCAACACAACAATTAATTATTGAAAATGAAGAAGGGCTTTCTTGCAGAAGGCCTTTTTTCGGGAGCAACTATGGAAGCAAACAACAAATCATCATTTAATATATTTCACCTTGAACCCCGCAGCTACATGATATTGTCGGTAGTTTTGATCCTTGGTGGCTGGTGTCTTTTATCCTTCAGCGGTCGGGTCAACCCCATTTACCTGCCTTCCCCCTGGGATGTGGCGAAGGCCTTTGTCTCGCTGCAGGAGGAAGGGGTTTTGGTCCCGTATACCCTGGCCAGCCTCTACCGGGTACTGGTCGGATTCTTGGTCGCAGCCGCCCTGGCTATCCCTTTGGGGATTGTTATGGCTACCAGCAAAAGAGCGGAGGCCTTTTTTGAGCCGTTTATAGATTTTGTGCGTTACCTCCCGGTAACTGCTTTGATTCCCTTGATGATCCTCTACTTTGGGATTGGAGATTTTGAGAAGGTAGCAGTCATCTTTGTGGGGACCTTCTTTCAGCTGGTTCTGATGGTCCAGGACACAGTTTCCGCGGTGCCCGGAGAACTGCTGCATGCGGCCTATACCCTGGGAGCCAGGGGTGGGGCGGTCTATACCCGGGTACTACTGCCCGCTTCCCTCCCTGGTATAATGGACAGCCTGCGGATCTGCATGGGTTGGGCCTGGACCTACCTGGTGGTGGCGGAACTGGTGGCCGCCAATTCCGGACTGGGTTTCATGATTCTAAGGTCCCAGCGTTTCCTGCAGACTGACCGGATCTTTGTGGGGCTGCTGGTTATTGGTTTACTGGGGGTTGTGACCGATTATCTGTTCAAGACACTATCCAGGATACTGTTCCCCTGGTATGAAAGGTTGGGACGCTGAATGCTGCTGATCGAAGGAGTAAACAAGGTATTTACCACCGGGGGCAGTCAGGTTTTTGCCCTGCAGGATATTAATATGAAGGTAGAGCCCCAGGAATTCGCCGTCATCGTGGGTCCCAGCGGGTGCGGCAAAACCACGCTTTTAAGAATGGCTGCCGGTCTGGAGAAGCCCACCGCCGGCAGGATGACCCTTTATGAACGGGCTATCAGCGGACCGGGGGCCGACCGGGGCATGGTGTTTCAGGCCTATACCCTGTTCCCCTGGCTGACAGTAGAAAATAACGTGGCCTTCGGACCCCGCCAGCGGCGAGTGGCGGAGAAGGAGGTCAAGGCCCTCGTCGACCACTACCTGAGCGTGACCGGACTGACCAACTTCCGAAACCTCTACCCCAAAGCATTATCGGGTGGCATGAAGCAGCGGGTCGCGATTGCCCGGGCACTCTCCATGGAGCCTGAAGCCCTGCTTTTCGACGAACCCACCAGCGCACTCGACCCCGAGCTGGTCGGTGAAGTCCTCAAAGTCATGAAGGACCTCGCCCACAGCGGCCTGACCATGCTGGTCGTCACCCATGNNCCCGATATCCTGTTGATGGATGAGCCTTTTGGGGCGTTGGACGCCCAGACCCGGGTGGTGATGCAGGAACTGCTCCTGCGGGTCTGGGAGGAAGACCAGAAGACCGTGTTATTCATAACCCATGACATCGATGAGGCCATCTTCCTGGCGGATACCATCCACGTTATGACCCGCCAGCCCGGGACCATCAAGAAGACGATTAAGGTTCCCCTGAAGCGCCCCCGNNGCGCCCCCGGGACCACGCTATCCTCCTGACTCCCGATTTTATCTCGCTGAAGAAAGAGATCGTGGACATGATCTGGGAGGAGAGCAAGCAGGCGGCTGAGGAAGTGGCCAATTGGGGGATAAAATAGTTTTTATAGCGACCGGCCAAGGTACCACCTGCATCTCAGGGTTTTCCCCGAGATACAGGTGGCACCTTCTACTTCAAGGAGGCTGAAATCCTACACCTGGAAGATCAGTGTTCCCGCCCCGTCACCCTTTGTATGTTAAACTGGAATACTGGAATGCAGAAAGCCGTCGGCATCATGCTAAACCGACGGCTTATGGTTATCTTTCGGGGCAAATAAGTGCTGGTGCTGATTCTTTATGAGACCAATTTCACCGGAGAAAGTGCCGTCATTCCGCTTGANNCTTGACGGGGCTGCATCAAGGGCGGTGGCCTTTATCAAGGCTTTATTAGCTGGGGTTCAGTGCCTACAATCTTGTACTGCCGTTCTGCGACCACCTCACCGTTGGCCCTGGTTTTACGGAAGGTAATCAGATCATAACCATCAGTGGTCTTACTCTGCTCCGTCTCATATATAAATCGCTCCCCATTCTCAATCCGCTCCAGCGTCCCCAGCCAGTAGGGGCAGTTATTCAGGAACTCATCATACTTCGTGTATTCCGCGAGCAGTTTGTTCGAGGCCTCCACATTGATATCTGCCAGTTTCTTCTTTACATGCTCCACACTGACCTCGGCTGACCGGCCAATTGACCTCAAATACTCCCGGGCCTGGGCCTCCTGCTGGTTTTTCAGTTCTGCGTAGTCGCTATGCGGTGATAAAACCCTTGAGTGCAGGTGAAGGGGAAACATCTCCTTCACCGATTCCACGTAACCCGAGCCATCCAGCGGTTCCTGGTACTTGATCAGGGAATATCTCCCCTGCCGGTCCCGGAAAAAGGTCATTACCGTTGGAATAGCCCCGCTGCCGCTGACCGTGGTGAAGATCCCATTCTCGAAACCAAAAACACCCAGACTGGCGATGGTGTATACCTTCACAGTTTCCGTGCCCTCCTGGACGGAGAGGATGATATGGCCTTCACTGACGAATTCTCCATCCTTGTAGCCTCCACTCTGCAGCTTGATCGCGTTGGCCACCGCTTCTTCCAGGTTATCAGTCAGGTGAAAAGGGTTTGATCTAACCCCAAAGACGATGCCCAGGGATTCCGCCACCTGATAAAACCCTGCGCCCTGGTGGACTATTAACACCTCTTTGGTGTTCAGTTCCTTCCCCATTTCGTCAAGTATGGCCACGTGCACCACTGTGTTGCGTTCCGTTGTCGCTTGACCATCCTTGGCGATTGGCGACCAGTAAACGGTAGTACCATATGGCACGCTAAGGCTGCGGACACCTTTGTCTAAACCGGTATCATTCTCGGTAAACAGGACCCCGTGCTGGGCCGAATAACTGACAGTGTGGCCCTCCCCCATACGCTCCGCAAGAATTCGGATACCCGGGGTGCTGGACATTGCCGGCGTGTATCGCTGCGGAAAAACATACAGTCGGAAGTCAAGTTTGTTCAGGAAGTCCTTGAAAGTACTTATATCCCTGGAGTACTCCCACAGCTTGCGGGGGAATTCCTTCTGCGCCACGCTCCTGGCAATTGCCACTGTTTCAGTCTCCTCGCCGGAAAACTGGGAGATATACGTGATCGATTCCACATTCTCGATCAATGCGAACATAATCACCGCATTACTGCGAAGAGTCCCCTTAACCTGATCCCTGGTCAGTTCGGTCTGGCGGAAATCATAGTTTACGGTTATCCCGTAAGGAGCGGCTTCGGTCTGGAGGGAGACCTCCTGGCGCCAGCTGGAGAGGGGAAGCAGGCTGATAATATTCACTACCTTGCTGTTGTTTCCTACATACGGGGTCCGGTGCTCCAGGAGTCCCTCGGCATCATAGGAGGATATCGACCCTGATGCCGGATCCTTGTCAAGCCCGCTGGTCAACAGCAGGCCTCCCAGCATCGCTATGCATAATACCCCCAGTAAGGCGATAGCCTTCCGCTGGCCTTTAAATATTTCCGCCATCTTAATCATCTTCAGCCTCCTCGACATGTTTTTATGGTCATCAACCATACCCAGCAGCCGGGGAGC
This sequence comes from Syntrophothermus sp. UBA1445, assembly GCA_002329495.1. Taxonomy (GTDB): domain Bacteria; phylum Bacillota; class Syntrophomonadia; order Syntrophomonadales; family DTU052; genus DTU052. The sequence goes on from DCTH01000088.1 coordinate 8,922, forward strand.
GAGGTTGGCTGACGGGAAGCCCTCCAGGACTGTCAGGAGAGCTTGGCCGTAACTCCGGTGTTCAGCGTTTTCCAGCACCGACAACACGTAATGGTCCGTCGCCACCTCCATGTCTTCCCGGATACGCTTGAAGCAGTACCAGATTACCGGGTTAAACCAGTGTACGATCTGCAGCAGGATCAGCAGGTGGTTAACCAGCACATCCCTGCGCTTATAGTGGGCCATCTCATGTAGCAGTATATACCGGATGGCATCGTCAGAGAGCCTTTCCGTCGCTGGAGTCAAGAGTATCCGGGGATGCAGGATACCAAAGAGCGAAGGGGTCCCTACCACCTCCTGCACCACCAGGGTCAGGCGGTCACCAGTCCCCATCTGTGCCTTACAGGATTCAAAAATATGCGCCAACCGGGCATCTGGTTCCCGGCAGCCCCGGGATAGCCTGCGATTAAGCGAATAACAGGTTAGAGCCAGCCAGAAGGCCATAAAACCCATACCTGCAATCCAGATCCAGGGCAGAAGATCCCGGACATTGGGTGTTGTCTGGTTCGGTGGAGTGATAACCGGCAGAGGCTGTGCCTCGGTTAATGACCCGGCAGTAATTGGAGGGATTATTGCCGGTGCTGGTTCTTGATATGTACCATGCGTCATTCTCTCAGCCGGGAAAACGTCCGGCACGAAGTTAAAGAGGCTTACCGCACTGGCCGGGCCAAAAGGTATAATCAACTTCAGGATCAGCACCATCCAGATGAGGTAATGCCACTGGGGGTTCAGCCGATTCTTCAACACTGCCTTCAGCAGTATAATGATCAGCCCTGCCACCGTGGCATAAAGCGAAGTCATCAAAACGGAGTGCAACACATCAGCCATCGTCACGCCTCCTCATCCAGGAGTTTTTTCAACTTCTCCAGCTGTTCCCGGGATATCCTTTGTTCCCTGACAAAGCTGGCCAGCATCAGGTTTACCGACCCGTTATACATCTTCTTCAGGAATGAACTGTTGGCATAGGCCCGGTACTCCTCGGCACTGACCAGAGGAGAATAGAGGAAGGCCTTGCCTTCGGTCGGGTCCGCCTTGATGGCCCCTTTCGCAACCAGGCGGGTAATAAGCGTTTGAATGGTCTTGGGTTTCCAGTCCGAGCGGGAAAGGAGCCTCTCCACTACCTGTGAGCTGGTGGCCGACCCCAGTTCCCAGAGGACTTTCATCACCTCTAATTCCGATTCCGATATCTGTGGTACCTGACCCATGTGAACCTCCTAATGACTACAAGTGTAATCCTGTTTTAATATTACAGTTGTAATCCATAAGGGTCAAGGGGAAAATAGCTGTCGGCACAAAGGACTTTCACGACCAGGCCCGGTGGCGGTGTATATGGCCCTGGGCCTGCTTGGTGTCTAAGAAACGACATTTTCCCATCCACAACGGGTATAGAATGCAATGATCACTTCCCGGAACTCAACTGGCAGTGAACTCATCACCCGGTCTTTAATATAGGAAGGGATCTCCCTGTAGAAGGCCTCCGCTATGCCCCCGGCAATGGCCGCGATGGTGTCGCTGTCACCCCCGATAGAGATGGCATTGCGGATGGTATCCTCGTAGTCGCTGGACTCCAGAAAAGCAACGATGGCCTGGGGAACGCTCCCCTGGCAGGAAACATCGAATTTATACGCCTCCCGGATTTCGTCCAGGGAAAAGTTCAGGTCGTATTCAAACCTCTCTTCCACCAGCGACTTGATCGATTCCTGGGTCTCACCGTGCAGAGCCCAGAAAAGACAAGCCGCAGCAGCCTGGGCTCCCTTTATTCCCTCCGGATGGTTGTGGGATACCGCCGCACTCTCTTGCGCCTTAACCAATACTGTTTCCAGCGAGTCATAGAAGCACCCCACCGGACTTACCCGCATCGCCGATCCATTGCCCCAGCTTTTATAAGGCAGGCTGTTGTCATCCGCCGCCCATATCCTGAAACTGTGGCCATAGCCGGCATCCGGATACCTTCGGTACCATTTGCGGTAGCAGAGGCCAAAGTCCAGATTGTTAAGCAGCGCATCCATGGTAGCAATGGTCATCACCGAATCGTCGGTAAATCGGGAACGCGGAGAGAACAGTTCAAAATGCTTGGATTTATGATTATGCCATTCAAACACCGAGCCAATGAAGTCCCCACAAATCGTACCAATCATTTCACGACAACTCCTTTCTCCCATCGAGATGAGGTCCCGCCCAGCATCTTGCTGGCGGTCAAATACAGGTCTGACTTGGACACTATCCTAATCATATAACGTGGGTAGCCGGAAGCCAATTTAACCGGGGACATAATCTTTTGCCAGGGAATCAGGGTTGAAGAGACTTGGCCAAAAATATATACTCAATTTAGAATATTGTTAACAGTATGAATGGAGGTATGTTGATGGCCAACTCACAATCCCCTGATCTGGAGCGCCGTTGGTGGATTAAGAATTATGATCACGATGTTCGGCCTACCCTGACCTGGCCCCGCTTCCCCGCCTATGAGATTCTAAGGATTTCGGCCAACATAGAGCCGCACAAGGCGGCTATCGACTTCTATGGAAACCGGATCAGCTTCTGGGACTTGCAGCTTCAGGTGCACCGCCTGGCTAACGCCATGATTGAAGCCGGGGTCAAAAAAGGCGACCGGATTGGCCTTCTCCTGGCGAACTCCCCCCAGTTTGTGATCGCGTTCTGGGCCCTGCTGCATACCGGAGCCATTGCGGTCAATCTGAACCCCATGTACACCAAGGACGAGCTTAAAGTTATTGTAAACAAATTGGGAATATCTGGCCTGATAACCTATGACGTGGTTATACCAACCGTTAGGGCCTTATCCCAGGAAACCGACCTCAGCTTCATACTGGTTACCAAACTCTCCGATTATATGAAGGATACTGAATTGAGCACCTCTCAGAGTCTGGGTCTGGAACCCGGCTGGCATCATTTCTCCGAGTTTATTGCAGCCTGCGACAACGAAGCAGCTCCCGCCCTTCCCATCAAACAGGAGGATCCGGCGGTGATCCAGTTCACCGGTGGAACCACCGGCACTCCCAAGGGTGCGGTTCTTACCCATCGCAACATTGTTTGTTCAACCTATACCTATGCCGAGTGGCTGAAACCTATAATCGATATGTATCCGGTTCCCCGGCGCAACTTCATGGGGGTTCTGCCCTACTTCCATGTCTACGGGGAGATCTGTGCCAACTGCTTCTCCGTTGTAAGCCGCGCCACCCAGATAATCCTGAGCAGCTTCAATGTGGACGAGGTGATCGACACCGTCGCTCGGATAGGTGATATCCCGTACTTCCCGGCGGTTCCCACCATGATTACGGCCCTGGTCAACCACCCGCGGGCCAAGGAACTGGGACAGATCGTAGGAATCATGAACAGCGGCGGGGCCCCGCTGCCGGCGGCCCTGATCAAGAAGGCCAACGACCAAAACATCTTCATCGTTGAAGGCTGGGGGATGAGCGAAATCACCTCCCTGGGAATAAACAACCCCTATATGGGAGTCAAGAAACCCTTAAGCATCGGATTGCCCCTGGTCGACACCGACGTCAAGATCGTGGATCCGGAAACCGGCCTGGAGGTTCCGCAGGGCCAGACCGGCGAGATCCACATCAAGTCTAATCTAATAATGAAGGGCTACTGGAACGAACCCGAGGAAACCGCCAAGATGATCGATAAGGATGGATACCTCAATACCGGTGATGTGGCCTACCAGGACGAGGATGGCTATATCTTTATCGTGGACCGGACCAAGGACCTCATCATATCAGGGGGCTACAATGTCTACCCCCGTGAGATCGATGAGGCCGTGCTACAGCATCCCAAGGTCAAGGATGTAATAACCATCGGGATTCCCGACGAATACCGGGGTGAGGTTCCCAAAATCTTTGTCATGCTGGAGGAAGGGGTCACCGCCACCGCTGAGGAGCTCATCGCTTACTGCAAGGAGGTACTGGCACCTTACAAGGTACCACGGGCGGTTGAGTTCCGGACCGAACTCCCCCGCTCAGCCGTGGGCAAAGCCCTGCGCCGGGTATTGAGGGACGAAGAATTGGCTAAGACGAAGCAGGCTTAAGGTTAGATGCGAAACCCCCGTCCAACCGAATGGGCGGGGGTTTTCTGTGTAAA
>DCTH01000252.1:0-5172 GCA_002329495.1 Syntrophothermus sp. UBA1445
ACTCCATATGGCACTGGGGTAAGTCGGGATATAGGCCCAGTAGACCCTCACAATAGGGAATATCCGAGACAAGTTCTCATACAGCTTCTTGAAGGTGCGCTGATGGAAAAATGGTGACTCTGACTGGGTTACAAATATCCCATCATCATTTAACCTGTCATAAGCCATCCGGTGGAAGTCCTTCTGGAAAAGAACCTCTGCCGGTCCAATGGGATCGGAGGCATCGCAGAGAATTATATCAAATTTCTCCTGGGTCGAGCTCAGGAACTTCTCGCCATCCGCAAACAGCAGACGAGCCCGGGGATTATTGAGCTGCCCCGCCACCTCCGGGAAATACTCCTGACATTTACGGACTACCATCTCATCAATCTCCACCAGGGTAACCCGCTCCACCTCCGGATGCTTCAGGGTCTCCCGTACAGTTCCCCCGTCGCCACCACCAATAACCAGAACCTGCTTAGGATCCGGGTGGGTGAACAATGGCACGTGTCCCAGCATCTCATGATAGACAAACTCGTCTTTCTCGGTAATCATAATTGAACCATAGAGCACCAGCATCTTGCCGAACTCATAAGTGTCCAGGATATCAATCCTCTGAAAAGGGCTTTCACCGCTGTACAGCAGTTGTTTTACCTTAATCGTCAATCCAACCCGGTTCTGGTGCAGTTCGCTGAACCACACATTCCACAAGTCCGTCATGGACTCCTCACGAATTATTTCGTTCGACATTCACTCAATCCCCTTTCGTGATGTTTAACCCTAGTCTATAATAATGGTCTTGGCCGGGGCAAGTCCATTGAAGTTGGTGGCGCTGCATCCAGTGTACGCCCCCATAGCCGGGACTAAAAGTATGTCGCCAATATCAAGTCTTGGCAAGCTTGAGTTTTGATAAATTATATCAAAAGAGTCACATGTTGGACCAGCAACTATACACTGTTCCCGTACCCCCTGGCGTTCGGACAGCAGTGGGTAATCGCAATGATCAAACACCTTGCCGGAAAACGAACCATAAAGCCCGTCGTCAACGTAGTACCACCAGACATTGGCCCGGTTTGACTTTCCGATGACCGTCAGGATCAGGTTCACCGCGTTGGCCACCACAAATCGCCCGGGCTCAGATATAATCCTGATATTAGGGAAGAACCGGTTTAAGGCATCGGATATCGGCATAAAGAAGTTCCTGACCGGAATAATGCTCTCTACATACTCCGCCGGGAAACCTCCCCCGATGTCCAAAACCTCAAGAATTATTCCCTTGAGGGCCAGCAGATTAAAGATACGCCGGCACTCGGCAATCGCATCAACGTATTTATAGGGATTAAGGCTCTGTGATCCAACATGAAAACATAAACCTTTCACACTCAAACCAAGTTCCCTGGCTTTTAACGCCAAATCTATCGCGTGCTCGGGGTCAACTCCGAATTTGAATGAAAGGTTGACTACACAGTCAGGATTCGGGAAGCTGACTCGAAGCAGCAGTTTGACCTGATCCTTGTAGTTTACGAACTTATTGAGTTCATACTCATTATCGAATACAAACCAATTGACACCCTGTTCCAAAGCATACCTGATGTCCTGTTCCTTCTTAATAGGATGGGTATGAATCAGATCCTTCCCCTCTACCCCAAAACCTTTGATAAGATCAATTTCCGCATTGGAACAGATATCGAAATAAGGATTACAGTTCTTAATAATCTTGATAATATCCGGATTGGGGTTGGCTTTGACCGCATAGTAGGGCTGAACCTGAGGAAGATAGTCACTGAGCATCTGGAATCTATCCTCAATCTCCCTCCGGGAAACAACCATAAGTGGGGTACCGTAAGTTTCTTGCAGTTTTCTGGCTTCCTTCATTCCTATTATGGCCAAAGTTTAACCTCCTCCCTTTTGATATTCCCATTCCGACACCCCGGGAATGTCATTATGACTGGTGCCCGATGCCATTTATCAGGTTTTTATGCCTGATCTGTGTCATATAGCACTAGCTTATATTTCTAACAAATTCTGAGGAAAAAAACAAGTGTTTATTATTAACGGCATCTTTAAGAATTAAAGGACTCCCTGGAGGAGTCCCTAATTAGTGCGGTTGGTTTTGAGGAAGTCAAGGAAGTTGTCAACCGTTCGGCGACGGTCTTTTTGACGGGGATAAATCACGTAGATATCTCGTTTGGATACTCCCCCGGCGATGCTGAGGCCGCGTAGGCGATCACTGCGCGTCCACTGCTCGGCCACATGCCTGGAAACCAGGGCCAGGCCCATTTGGGCTTCCACCGCCGATACTACCGCTTCGGTACTGCCCACCTCCACCTGGATGTCCAGATCCTCCTTTTGGAGGCCCAGGCTGGTCAGCATCTCCTCGGTCGCCATACGGGTCCCCGAGCCCTTTTCCCGGAAAACCCATTTCTCTGTGGTTAGCTCTTTCAAATCAACCTCACTGCGGGTTGCCAGGCGGTGGCCTGTAGGAACCAGTACCACCAGTTCATCCTCCAGCCATTTGAAGCTGTCAACTTTACGGTTAGCGATCCAGGCACCAACTATACCCAAATCAAGTTCTCTTTCCGCTACCAGATTGAAGATGTTCTCGGTGTCCGCAATCCTCATGGAGATATTCACATTGGGGAATTTATCCTTGAAACCCTTCAGATACGCTGGCAAAATATACTGTCCTGGTATGGTACTGGCTCCCAGCATCAATCTGCCTCGACGGCTCTCAGATATCTCCTCCATAACCTGGTCAGTCTTTTCCAGCACCTTGAGGATCTCCCGGGCACAATCATACAAGGCTTCACCGGCAGTGGTGGTTTTTAACTTACGACCAGATCTCTCCAACAGCAGTACCCCATAGATCTCTTCCAAAGCCTGGATCTGCTTGCTTACCGCAGGTTGAGAAAGATTAAGTTCTTCGGCAGTCCGCGAAAGATTGTGGTTCTCCACCACTTTAACATAAGTTTTAAATAACGAGAGATTGATAAAGCTCACCACCAGATATTAACGTAAGAATCCTGCCAAAATTGTATCCACTGCCTGCTGTTCATCCAGACCCAGGGTCATCAGCTTAATCAACTGGTCACCTGCAATTCTTCCGATTGCGGCTTCATGAGTCAGCATCGCCTCCGCGCTTTCTGCGGTCAGCTCTGGTATAGATCTGATTTGGGCACTGCCCATGATTATTGCATCACACTCAACATGGCCAGTGGAACGATTCTTACCTACCAGCAAAGCGCGAAATACCTGTTTAGATTCATCCTGAGCCACCGACCGCGACAAAACCTGGCCGGAGGAATCAGCTCCAATCAAGTTGATGGTCACATTCGATACTGCTTCCTGCCTGCCATCAGTCAGCAGTCGTTCAACGATCTTAAGACCGGCGTTTTCATGAATGAAGGCTTCGGTATTGCGAACGGTGTTATCGACACCCTTTATCTGCACCATCTCCATTTCGGCGTAACCGCCTTTCTCGATCGTAACGATGGTGATAGGGTTCAATACCTTTTTGCCCTTGCCGTAACCCTGACCATAGTGCTTTTCAATATATTTGAGAGAGGCTCCCTGCTTGACGATGAATTCATGAATCCCGTCATGCTGGGAATCCTGGTTTCCTGGATTATGAATGCCGCAACCCGCAACTATAGTGACATCTGCCTCTTCCCCGATGATAAAGGTGTTGTAAACCAGGTCTTTCAAACCGCTCCTGGTCAGGATTACCGGTATATGTACCGACTCATTACGGGTTCCAGGCTTGACAATAATATCGATCCCAGGTTTGTCCCGTTTGGGAACGATCTCAATATTGGCAGATGACTGCCGGTGTCCCTCGCCATCCTTCCTGATATTAAAGGCTCCCTGGGGTACGCCATGTAAATCAGCCACGGCCTCCAGCAGTTGATTATCTATACTGCTGAGCTTCAATCATTCCACCCCCGCACTGATTTCTAATTCTGCAATCGCATATTATATCGTCCCTGATTAGAGGCCATATTGCTGCGGACGGTCCCTGTTCCTGGATCTCACCATCTGCGACCAGAATTATCTCATCGCACATGGGCAGAAACTGTTCATTGTGTGATATTATCACCGCAGTCTTCTGATCATTTCCCCGGTGTCTGCCTGCTATGACACTGATAAGCTTCTGAATCGTCCACAGGTCTACCCCCGCTTCGGGTTCGTCAAATATGGTAATCTTCGCGTCTTTGGCCAGTAACTGCGCAACCTCCAGACGTTTTGTCTCCCCGCCGCTTAAGCTGGAACCCAAATCCCTGCCAATGTAATCTTCGGGACACAGTCCGACGTCTCTCAGGTATGACCTGATACCCATTTCATCTATATCAGGGTTGGCTATACGCATAACCTCGTCAACATAGACCCCCTTAAAACGTGGAGGCTGCTGAAAAGCATAGGCCAATCCCCGGCGTGCTCTCTCTGTTATACTGAGATTGGTGATATCCTCACCCTCGAATATGATTTGGCCCTCGGTAGGCTGGTAGATTCCCATGATCACCTTGGCAATCGATGTCTTACCTCCCCCGTTGGGTCCGGTTATGGCATATAATTTCCCACTCTCGAAAGTGAGATTGATGTTTTTCAGTATCTCCTTGGCATCGCCATTATCACCATTGAGATTCAATCCAACGCCTCTCAGTGTTAACACTTGCCTGTCCCCCCTTCAAATTCGCAAAATTCTTCACCTTGGTTCACCATACATTTTTATTATTCTTCCCACTAATGGGCTACATAAGTAAGTGCTATGCATCACGGTACTATTAGATTATAACCCGATGCATCGACAGATGAAAGGTTATTGAAGCCATACTGAACTGTATTTCCCTTAAATTCCTGACAGGGTTTATTTTCCGGGTATTGCAATTGTATTGAAGAAACGGTACTATGTTGTTAGATGTTTAAATAATTATCTAACTGTCTAACAACCGCATTTGTAGGAAAGGAGGGATCCCGTGTCATTGAACCAGATTTTCAAGGCTTTGTCCGATAGTACCCGTCGCAAAATCCTGCGCCTGCTGCAAAAGCAAGACCTGTCAGCCGGTGATATTGCCAGGCATTTTGATATGAGTAAGCCCAGCATATCCCACCACCTGAATGTCTTGAAGCAGGCGGATCTGGTACAGGATATCCGCCAGGGCCAGAATATCTATTACTCCATCAACAGTACAGTAT
>DCTH01000252.1:5215-27059 GCA_002329495.1 Syntrophothermus sp. UBA1445
AGGATTGGCCTTTGTGGGTGTTAATGATTGGTTTATTGATTGGTGCGTTTTTCGTATACCCTCACCTTCCCGAACAGGTACCTTCCCATTGGAATCTGAAAGGAGAAGTAGATTCATATACTACTAGGGCTCCGGGTGCTTTTGCCATGCCACTATTGGCAATTGTACTCTACCTTTCCATGATACTGATGTCCGTGGTTGATCCCCGGCGGGAGAATTATGTCCGTTTTAAAAGTGCTTACCGGTTGATGCGCTGGAGTTTGGTTCTGTTTTTGGGTGGTCTTTACGTTCTTACCATGCTGTTCTCCCTGGGTTATGACGTTAATATCAGCCTGATCGTGAAAGCCGGGGTAGCCGTACTGTTGACGGTCATTGGCAACTTTATGGGACAATTCCGGCATAATTACTTTGTGGGGATAAAGACTCCCTGGACTCTGGCCAATGAAGAGGTATGGCATCAGACTCACCGTTTTGGGGGCAGGATATGGGTAGTGGGCGGTCTGGTATGCCTGGCTATGTCTCCCCTTAATGCCTTATGGGCCAATTACCTCTATTTCGCTTCCATCATGGTGATGGCAATCGTCCCCATGGTTTATTCATATCTGCTTTTTAGACGTATTGCGGATTAGGCTTCCATGAAGCAAGCCAGGCATTACTGGAAATAAATCGGGAAAAAAGGGCGGTACCGAATCCGCCCTTTTTCAATCTCCTCCCAACGCATTAAGCCCGAAGGGTTACCCCGGGGCCTCTTCAATGCCAAAACCCGCTGCATTACTGCGGNNGTTTGACCAGTTCTTCACTCAATCGAGAGGTTTCATCATCCATGTATTCCTCGATCTTGCCTTGATCCATCAAGCGGTTGAGCTGGGACTCCCAGGGCAGTCTGCCCAGGAGCGGTATTTTTAATTGGTCCGCAACCTCCTGAGCATGAGAGACACCGAACAGTTCCAACTTTTCATCACAATGAGGGCAGCGGGCATAACTCATGTTTTCCACCATTCCGATAATGGGGATATTCAGCTTGTTGGCCATCTTTACCGCCTTTTTCACTACCATGAGGACTAATTCCTGGGGAGTTGATACCACGACAGTCCCGTCCAAGGGCAGTGACTGCATCACGGTAAGTGGGACATCACCAGTACCGGGCGGCAGATCAACCAGGAGGTAATCCAGTTCCCGCCAGTCAGTCTCCCCCCAGAACTGTTTGACCATACCTGCTAACATGGGTCCTCTCCAGATAACCGGGTCATCTTCGCCCGGCAGGAAAAGGTTGACCGAAATAATCTTGATTCCTTTACTGGATACTGGAGGTACAATGCCAAAGTCTGTCGCCTTGAGATTTCCACTCTCCACCCCAAAGGTCCGGGGTATGCTGGGTCCAGTTATATCCGCATCCAGGACTCCAACCTTGTATCCCATCCGGTTCAGGCCTACTGCCAGAAGACTGGTTACGCTTGATTTGCCTACTCCACCTTTGCCACTCATAACCGCTACCACTCTCTTTATCTGGTTCAGGCTGCCCAAAAGAGATTTTTCCGGTTGAGTACAGTTATCGGGATTACAACCCGGCTGGGCTGAAGAACATGTCTTGCACTTGTCCTTGGTTACCTCCATTTTTACACCCTTTCTTGCTTCACTCGTTAGCTTTTTATAAAGGCTTGAGTTCTTATTTGTTTTTGGTCTTTATATCGGCCTTTTTGCGAAGGTCAGTAACGAAATCTGTCCAGGCTTGCTGTTCTTTGGCCTGCTTGGCGAGCAGTTCGGCCTGATCTTTTACCTCATCAAAAGGCTCCACATGGGCATCTTTCTCTTCAAATGCCTTTATTACATGGAATCCGAATTCAGACTTTACCGGTTCGTCTGTCATCTCTCCAGGTTTCAGCTTCAGAGCGGCTTCCTTGAATTCAGCAACAAAGTTGGTCTGTTCATTAATAAAGCCCAGATCCCCTTTGGTTTCCTTGGCGGCCGGCTCAGTGGACAGCTCTTGAGCCAGGGTGCCAAAGTCTTCCCCGGCCTTGATTCGGTCAATAACGGCTTCGGCCTCTTCTTTGGTTTTCAGCAGGATGTGGGAGNNCTCGCGGAGATTGCCAAAATCTTCAGGGTGTGCTTCATAGTACGCCCTGACTTCCTCCGCAGTGACTTTTACCTTGGCCATGACCTTTTCATGAAGCTTGTTTACTAATACCTGGTTATACATCTCCTGTTTGAAGTCTTCATCGGTCATTCCTGAGGCTTTCAGGAAGTTCTTATAACCCGCAGTCCCGCTTGATTCTTTAAAATTCTTGATGGCATCGCTGACTTCCTTATCAGTGGCCTCAAGTCCTGCACTGAGTGCATTCTGAATCACCAGGGTCTGGTCGATAAGGTCGTTTAAGGCCGCTTTTTTGATTTCCTCCATAAACTCTTGGTCTTCGGCTACATCCTTGCCATAGACCTGTTTAGCCTGAGCCACATACAGGTTGATGATCTTGTCCAGTTGGGGCTGAGTTACTTTCTCACCATTGACCGTGGCGACCGTGTCAGCGCCACACCCTGTCCCCATAATAACTATCAGCAGGAGCACGACAATAACGGCTAGTTTCTTCTGCATGAAATCCTCCTCGTCCCATAGATGCTAGTCAAATTATATAGTTACCAGAGGTAGGTCGCAAGTTTTGGATGCTCTACATCTTTTTCATATGCCGTACTGCCCGGCACAGATGATAGAGCGCCATATTCCCGCTCCCTGCAGACTGTAATAGCTCGCGGGCAGATCCTGAATAACCTTGCGCTTTGACCTTGGCATCACTTAAGTACATAGCCAGTAGGCCGGTTACCACCAGGGTATGTAATCCCGGCTGGGGCAGATTGGTCGCCTGTTCCATGGCTTGGCCGGTAAATTTGTGCAGGGCCTTCCACCTCGCTTCCGGGTGAAGATAAAAGGATACGAAATTCAGGTCACCCTCCCTAATATCCTCCTCCTGGTCAATCATATAGTCGAGCAGTATATGGAGGCCACAGATCCAGGGAAAGTAGGCCTCAAAAACCCGGTCCGCAGTCAGTTGATCACAGTCGGGACAGGCCGCAGTAGACCATAGGGCAAACATTCCCAGGGTTGAACCGGTAGCCGCGGCCATTTCCCACCACTCAAAGCCCAATGGGTTCTCTACCTGATGGTGTATGTAGTTTTCCAGCTGGAAACACCGTTGCTCCGGGGGGATGTGCTTTAATGCCTGCAGGTTGGTGTAATGTTGGATCAGTTGCGTAACCCGGGGCTTAACGTGCTGAAGACCGGGTAAAGAAGCGATTATGCTCTGACACCGCAGTACCAGGTAGGAGAGATAACCTGCTTCCCGCATTCCCCCGTAGAGGTCGTAGTAATCAACCAATTTCTCTCCTGGCGCTGCTGCCGCAAACATCGATTCATGAAGCCGGTAAAAGGCCTGCTGATCAGTTATGCCCACCCGGTCGCAGAGGTTATCGAGATAATCAGAAATAGTTTGAAAAGCGGTAATCAGGGCGATCAGGTCCTGCCACCGGGATCGAGGTGCCAGTAAAGCCAGGACCGAACCCCCATAGCAGTGGAAGGCCTTGTTTTTCAAGCTGCTCAGTGCCTGGGCACGCAAATCCCGGTCCTCTATCAAACGTGCCAGTTCAGTCAACCGGTCCAGTTCAACTTCCACTTTTGGAATGATATCCCTCAGGTAGTAATAAAGCCAGGGAACTCTGGTCCCGACAGGCATAATTCTACCTCCGTGGGTATTGGTGCGACCACCGGTTGCTCGGGCTTCTCACCCATAAAGAGGGGTAGTTTGATCAGACCGGAACACAGACTGATCAACTCCTGGCGAGCGGTAGACGGGGAGAAATATTCGAGCGCCCGAACCGCCTGCAAACAGTAATCAGCTGCCCGCGAGATTGCATAGCCTATAGCTCCACACTCCTCCAGAATCATAATGACCTGGGTTATTGCCTCAGGTTCCAATCTGGCCGATTTGATCTGGGAGAGTAACTCCTGACCATGGTCTGATACTGCCAGAGCTCTAATAACTGGAAGAGTAATCACTCCATTCTTTAAATCGCCACCGCTTGGTTTGCCCAGCGTTTCACGATCCCCGTAGAAATCCATTACATCGTCCGCAATTTGATAGGCATAGCCCAGGAACTCGCCATACTGACCAATCTGCTCAACCTCTTGCGGGCTGGCCTTCGCTGCCAGAGCCCCGCAACGACAGGCAGCACCAAAAAGACTGGCCGTTTTTCCGAATATGTTATTCAAGTAATCAGTCTCTGATAATTCGGTATTAAACAGATTCAGGTCCTGGCTGATCTCACCCACGCACATATGCCGGATGGCCCGGGTTACTTCATTGAGGATGTCATTAAGCTGGTGCCGGGCTAAGAGTTCAAATGCGGTAGCAAACAGGTGATCTCCAACCAGAACCGCTGATTGGGAGCTGAATAGATGATTTATGGTGGGAATGCCTCGCCGCAAGTGAGCTTCATCGATGATGTCATCATGCACCAGAGACGCGGTATGGATACACTCAATAGCCACCGCCACATCGATTACCTGTTGGTCAATTTCACCGAAAAGACTGGCGCTCTGCAGAACCAGTTGTGGCCGGATCAGTTTACCCGGCCTTTGAATTGGCTGGAGCACGATCTGGTCGACCGATTCTCTCCCTGATGCGACCACCTGCAGTAATCGCTCACGAATCAAGGGAAGCAAGTATTCAACAGAATGAGCCATAGTTTTACTCCTCACCTGGCTAATCATAGTTAGGATAACCAGTCAGGAGCTTTTCATGAATAAATAGGGAATTTTTATATCAGATATTCTCCATTTCCAGATCAATGGATTTAACCAGAATGCGCTGAATGTCTTCCAATATCCTGATCAATTCCATCTCTACCCGAAAGAAATCTGTCACCCGCGGTGATTTTCCGATTATTTCAGAGAGGTCCTGAATCTCTTTTATCCTGTCGGCGGATGGTTCCTCTCCAGACAGAATCTGCTTTTGGATCTGAGTCTGGCGGGCCCGGAAATCCTTGACCATCTGCCACGAACTCTGGTCGGCTTTAAGCTCCTCCCTTACCCTGACATATTCCTTGTACTGAGGACTCTCCTTCAGAGCCCGGGCCGTCTCGTGCGCCTTGTCATAAACATTCATTACCTGGACCTCCCTATGTATGATGATGCTGGAGTAATCACTAACGTATTACTCCTTCAATAACCATGAAGAAGAATATCACGTAAAAAACTCCGGCCAGCAGAAGATACTTGGCCTCCGTGTGGTGTTTCCGCAGTATTTCAATATAGAGAATTGCGGCCGAGATCAGAGCCAGACTACCACTCAGCAGGGCACCAGGACCCAGCTGCCAATCGGTGAGAAATATACCCAGAGCGGGAATCAGTGAACTCTGGAACACCATAGCCCCGGTAATATTACCCAGGGCCAGTGTATCCTTTCCCCGGGAGATCCACAGGACGCTGTTAAATTTCTCCGGCAGTTCCGTTGCCACCGGGGCAATCACCAGGGCCAGTACAAATGCGGGAACTCCAAAAGCAAGGGCCACCGTCTCGATAGCCCCTACGAAAAGATGAGCCCCACCAACAATCAAAGCCAGTGCCACCGCCAACTGCGCAATTATCGTGGTCATCCTGGGTACAATCCTCTGGGGCGCAAAATAACAGCGTCCAAGCTCATCCTGTTCCGGTTCACGTTCCTCCTGCAGAGTCACTATCACGTAGTAGATATATGCGAAAACCATAATTCCACCTGCGATAAGCTGCCATTTCCTCATGGGAGGCGGCATAGTTCCCGCAATCATAGCCGCAGCAAAAACGATCAGGAAAAAACCGAGATCCCTTTTCATCACCTCAGGATTGGCCTTAACTGTAAGCCCATGTTCACGGCGGCGTTTAAAGATCACGATAGCAAAACCGGTAACAAACATGGCCAGGGTAGAAAGCATAAGCGGTGCACCCAATATGGCTCCCGTCCCAATGTTTACAGCCTCCGCTCCTCCTCCGATCAGAGCAATAACGGGAATCATAGTCTCCGGCAGTGCTGTACCGACCGCTGCCAGAACGCTCCCCACTGCTCCCTCGGACAGATTAAGTCTTTTACCCAGCCATTCGACAGCATTAGTAAATAACTCGGCCCCAATTAATATGATCCCAAGACTAATCAGTAAAATTGCCACGCTGCCCATGGAATCCCCTACCTTAATCGTGTTATTGGATAAAGAATCTTTTTTCTCCAGGCAAAGCCCATGATGGTTCGATAGCCAACCTTCCAGACGGTATTACAAGCTTCCGCAAGCCCACTTCCCAGGTCATCCGGATGGTGGGCATCTGAGCCCAAGGTGATTGGGATATTGTGTGTAAACAAATCCCGCAGCAGAACCTCGCTGGGGTAAATCTCTTTCACCGGCTTGCGAAGTCCTCCAGTATTTATTTCCACCACCATACCCGACGATCTTATCTCATGCAGGAGAGGTTTAATGAAGAAGTTTTCCTGGTGTGCAGTCGGTTTGAACCCCCAAACCTTGATTAAATCCAGATGTCCTACAATATCAAACAGGTTTGAAGATACCACCCGCCCGATAAGGCTATAGTAATCCCGGTAGACCTCATCAATATCCCGTACTGTGAAGCCCTCTTTGTGGTCCGGATGGTCGAACGGCCATTCTCCCAGATGGTGAACTGATCCGATGGCAAAATCATATGGTTTCTGCGCTAAAAAAGCACTAATCTCTGCTTCTCTTTCCGGCTTATAGTCCACCTCGATACCAACTCTGGCATCCAGTCCGCTGAATTCAGGCTTTGAGGCCACCTCTCTGACCTTGTCCGTGTCTATCCGGGGGATGAACCAGTCATGCTCACTGAATCCTATTTGAGTTATATTCTGATCCTGCGCCCGGCGTAAATATTCCCCAATCCACTCAGATGAATACTCGTATTCGCCATGGGCCAAGGCATGAACATGATAATCAACCAGCACCGAAACCTCCATCAAAGGCCCATCAGATTTTCCATTCCAATTGGACCAATATTTACTTTACCCGTTTAAATTAAAGCACTCCGGATATTAAATTGCAAGAAAGGCGGAGATTGACCAAGGAACAAAATCCCGTTGCATTAGCCTTTCCAAATATAATAGAATTGTGAGTATTGATAGGAGATAGGAGGAATCTGCCTAATGGCCGGAATTATCCCGTTTGTTGGGTTACGCTACAATAAGAATAAGATCGCTAATCTCGCATCGGTTATGACTCCACCATACGATATCATCGATGACAAATCTCAGGCAAGATACTATGCCGAAAGCCCCGTCAATATTATACGATTGGAACTAGGCCTCATCTTTCCTGATGATGACGAAAAGAACAACCGTTACTCCCGGGCCAAAAAGTACCTGGACCGCTGGCTTGAGGATGAAACCCTACTGCCAGAGTCCAAGCCTGCATTGTATTTCTACCAGCAGGAATTTCCCGGAGTCAAAGGTAACGTTAAACGTAATGGTTTTATCTGTGGATTGAAATTGGAAGACTATTCGCAAGGGACTGTCCTTCCTCATGAGGAAACCCTGTCCAAACCCAAAGCGGACCGGCTCAAACTGATGAACGCTACCCAGTGCAACTTCAGCTCAATTTTTGGTCTGTACAGTGATCCCGAAAAATTGGTGGACCAGGCCCTGCTTGAGGCTATTGAAGGCCGTGAACCGGATATAGACATAGTTGACGAGGCCGGTGAGTCTCATCGCTTATGGGTTGTCACTGATGAAAATACTCTGCAGACAGTCTCTGCGGTCCTTAAGGAAAAACAGATCTTCATCGCGGATGGTCACCACCGGTATGAAACCGCCCTGGAATACAGTAAGCAGATGCATGAGTCCGGATATAAGGGCTATGACTACGTTATGACTACCCTGGTTAACCTCTACGACAAGGGTCTGGTAGTATTACCAACCCATCGGGTAGTCAAGAATATCAAAAACTTTGACCTTAACAGATTGAAATCCTCCCTGACCGAGGTTTTTGAGGTTGAAGAATTTGATTTATCCCTCGGTGTGTCGGGGTTTATGAACGAATTAGCCAACCGGGGTAAAAAGAAACACGTCTTTGGCCTGTATACTCAGGAAAAATCACTGTATCTTCTTACCATCAAGAACATGAACCAGGCAAAAAGCCTCATGCCCAAAGAGATGTCAGAATCCTGGAAAAAACTTGACGTAGCCTTGTTAGACAACCTGGTTTTGGCTCGACTGCTGGGAATCGATGAAACCAACCGGAAACAGCAGGATAACCTGAGTTACACCAGAGATGAAAACTGGGCCGTGGCACAGGTTAATGAGGGTAGTTACCAACTGGCCCTTTTGCTGAATCCCACCAGGGTGGAAGAGGTGGTGGCGGTGGCTCAGGCTGGAGATAAGATGCCGCAAAAATCAACCTACTTTTACCCTAAACTGCAAACTGGCATGGTGATCAACCCGTTATTCAAGAACTTGCCTTAACCATATCCCGAGTCACCAGTACAAAAATCAAAGACCCGGTTTAGGGTAGTTCGCCCTGGACCGGGTCTTGTTTACTCGTAATAAGAACCCCTATTTCAGAGCCATACTGTCGACAAATACCTGCGAAAAGTCTGGGTGATCGGCCAGTTCCACTGCCGTCACCTCGTTAGCATACCGCTCGGCCTTCTCCCGCTCCGGAAGCAGGATTAAAGCTGCAATGGCACCTCNNCGCAGGGCCGCATTTCCAACCGCCTTTATCCTTTCGGTTCGGAATTGAGGTATCATACCGATTCCCTTAATCGAGTTCGGATTCAGATAATTGCCAAAAGCCCCGGCAAAGAGTACCTCTTTTATCTCCTCAGGCACTACCCCAACTTCTTTCATCAGGATATCAATTCCAGCTCGAACCGCGCCTTTGGCCAACTGTAACTGACGCACATCCTGTTGATTAAACACCACCGGAAATCCCGAAGCGGTCTCATTACCATCTACAATGATCAGTTCAACACCTCTCGCGGTATCACGCCATACTCCGGGGTACTTCCCGGGATCAATAAGGCCGGTCTCATCCAGCACTCCCATACCCAGCAATACGTGCAAGAGGTCAACCATGCCCGATCCACAGATTCCCTCGGGTTTACCTATACCAATAACATTGTATTTCAGTTCCCCCTCCTCCAGCCAAAACCGATCGATAGCTCCCCCCCGGGCTACCATACCGCTGGTNNGCTCAAAGGCTGAACCGGCAGCAACGGAACAGGCCAACATACGATTTCCGTATTTCAAGGCCATCTCACCATTGGTCCCTATATCCACCAGCAGAAAGTTTTCCGGAGCACTGTCATCAACTGCCAACAGGCAAGCAATTATATCCGAGCCTAAAAATCCGGCGATCTGCGGCAAGAACAAGACCCTTCCCGCCGGATGCATTGGTAATCTCAGGTTCCTGGCCCGAACCGAAGTTGTATCTTTGAACAATCCCACATAGGGTGCCTGCCCCAGACCTCGGGGGTCTACCCCCAGAAAGAGATGGAGCATAACCGGATTGCCTACCACCGTCATTTCCAATATATCCTCGGGAACAACATCCAACCCTGCCAGTAAATTGTCTACCAAAGTGGCCACATCCTGCATGACTTTATCCCTCAGTACCTTCAGGCCATCTTCATTTTCCATTACATAACTGATACGCGCCAGGATATCCCGACCATGCGCAATCTGTGAGTTAGGGATGCCCCCTTCCCCCAGTAAAACTCCACTTGCCAGATCTATCAGCGCACAGGATAACGAAGTAGTACCAATATCCAGAGCCAAACCACAAAAAGAGCCCTTTCCCTGTGGATGGATCCGCAGAACGGCTGAGTCAATCAAACCGCCGACCACCCGAAACCCATCGCCCTGATCCAGTCCTGCGATTACGTTGAGATTCGAAGGGGTTATTTCAAGATCGTAGCCTTTAAAGGCCCACTCAATACGTTCCAGTAATGGTATCGGTTTTTTTCGGTCAAAAGGCGGTATATGGGTGTTGACAGGTCGTACTGCCGACAGCACCCCGGGATACCTTTCATACATCAATAGCCCGGTTTTACAGTTGGCAATTCTTATTTCCGGCAGGTAGACCGAGGTTTCTCCAAAGGCATGACACTTACAGGTTAACCTGTAACCCTGGGCCAGTTCTTCCGGACTCAAATTAGTAAGTTCTTCGCTCGTAGGAGGTGAGACGTCACCTTTAACCCGAGCCTTACACTTGAGACATATCCCCCGACCTCCACAGTCTCCCCTTTGCACGATCCCGGCCTGTTGTACCGCATCCCATACCGTCTGCCCTTTGAATATCCATGAGGCCAGAGGTTCGGAAGCGGTTTGTATCTTGATTTTTATGCGGTCATTCATAAAACCACCCCATCATTAATTACCACAAAATTATCCTTAATAAATCCGCATAAGGACTCAACATCGTCGAATCCAAACACTGGAACCCCTGCGTTGCTAACCGGAAAATCCACCACTAACGCTACCAGATTATCCGGATTGATCAGCTCACAACTAATACCCCGCCGCGCCACTTCAATCTTGGGCTGGTCTTCCCGCTTGAAACCTTCGGCGAAGATTATGTCAACATCATCCTGCATAAACCGGCACAGCTCCATAAGGGACAAATCTTGCTGAACCTGTTTGTAAAACGCCACCTTTTGAGGTGATGAAACAGAAACGGCCTGGGCTCCGGCTCGAGCTAAGCGGAAAGAATCTGTATCGGGGACATCTATCTCAAAATCATGGGAAGAGTGCTTAATAACTCCTACCCGATAACCCTGATCGCTAAAAAATCGGACCACCTTTTGCAGAACGGTGGTCTTACCTGAATTATGTCGGCCTATAAACGATACCACTGGCACCACCAAAAAAGCCCCCTTAAACCACCCGGTACGAATGGGTGTAGATGTTGAACCTTCTTCCCCGGGTAAACCCCACCAGAGTGAGTCCCAGTCTCTGTGCAAATTCTATAGCCATATCAGTCGGTGCAGACTTCGACACCAGAACCTGAATCCCCATTTTAACCGCCTTCAAAGTAATCTCTGATGAAACCCGTCCACTGATCAACAGAACCTTATCTCCCGTAATTATCTTATTCCGCAGGCAATAGCCAAAAACCTTGTCCACCGCATTATGGCGCCCGATGTCGTCCCGTTGCAGAAGAAGCACGCCGTTTTGTCCCAGGGCCACCGTATGAACTCCCCCGGTTTCCCGGTGTAGGTCTGAATTCTCCTGGAGGGTTTTCATCATGCTGAGAATTAATTCCGGCCTAAGCCGGTAGTCACGAGGCAGTTCTTTACTCAACCTGGCATCTGATAACTGGTAAAAGGAGATCCCCTTACCGCAACCCGTCGTCACATAACGTTTCAGAAAGGTCTTTTCCGTAATCCCCCGAGATCCTTTAAGAATAGCCAGGCTCTCCCCGGTAGTCCCGTTCAGTTTAAGCTCCTCGATATCATCTACCTCAGTTATAAATCCTTCGCTGGCCAAATAACCGACTGTCAAATCCTCCAGGTGTTCGGGGGTACAAAGAAGGGTAACCAGATCATTTCCGTTAACATAAATCGTAAGCGCTTGTTCGGTCACTACCACATCTTCGGTTTCTGTATAACCGGAACTCAGATCAAATCGACCAACCTTTTGCGTTGTGACAATCTCTTTCATTACTGAAACTCCATTGGTTTTCTTAGAATTATAACCCGGCCACTCCAGGTTGCCAAAATCAGATATGACTTCGCCATTTTTCAGACCACGAAAACTTACGCACAAAAAAAGGCGGCTTAACGCCGCCACTGTTTAGCTAATTATGATTTGGTTTCTGCCATCAGGGCAAAGGCAAATATCAAGACCGCCAAAAACGAAGCCAACACCGTTACGGTCATTAATTTGGGATTGGTCAGGGCAACCTCCGCGCCTAATCCGTGTTTCGCCGAACTGAAAAGCCAGTTCATTAATACTACACACAATCCCGTAAGAATATAAGCTCCCATTTTCACCTTACCGGGAAGAGAAAACCTCTTGGCAAAGGTACAAAACTTCACAAAAACCCATACACCAATGATTACAATAGCCAACTGAACCAAGGCGTTATCTAAAATTCCCCCCACTATTTCACCTCCTCGTGCTGTCGCTCCTGGTAAACCAAAAGTTCATCATACAGTAAGTAACGGAAAGACGCCCATTCAATTCCTTTTACTATTCTCTGCTAATTCATTTTTTCCTGCAAACAAAAGTACGAAATTCTTACTTTAGCTGGTTATTTGTTGTATGCGACGCTATTGTCATGTTACCACATTACCTTCATAATGATAAGTTGTATCCTGATTACGCACACTTACTCCATGACTGTACTCCCTCATGTTTCCACTTGCCTTGTTTGGGTAATAGTCGTATAATATGGTTCGCGAGTAAGTCGGATAGTCGCGGGTCTTTTAGACCTGAGGAAAGTCGGAGCTCCATAGGGCAGGGTGCTGGGTAACGCCCAGTGAGGGTGACCTCAAGGATAGTGCCACAGAAACAAACCGCCGGGAGTGGAAACCGGAATTCTGAAGTTGTATGTTTGTGACTTCTGTATTCTGGTTTCCATTTTCGGTAAGGGTGGAACGGTGAGGTAAGAGCTCACCAGCGGCCAGGCGACTGGTCGGCTAGGTAAACCCCACCTGGAGCAAGACCAAATAGAGGAGCATTGGAGTTGCCCGCTCTGCTCCCGGGTTAGGTCGCTAGAGGTGACAGGCAACTGTCATCCCAGATAGATGACTATCTTTAACAGAACTCCGCTTACAGGTTTACTCGCCTCAACATAACACCGTAAGAAGCCTTTCTTTTTCGGAGGGCTTCTTTTTTCACTCAAATTAAGAACAGCAAATGCCTCGGTTTGGCATTTGCTGTTCCTCAAACTTGCTACTATCGTAATCCGAACGTAAGGAAAATCTACTGTTTCTTGCCCCTCTTAGATGCTCCCTTTTTCTTTTCTGGTACCTTAATGGCAACCGCTTCTTTTAGAGACTTACCCGGTTTAAAAGCCGGAACTCTGGTGGCCGGAACTTTGATTTCTTTTCCTGTGGCCGGGCTAATGACGTTTCTGGCTTTACGGTCTCTGACTTCAAATGTACCAAACCCGATAATTTGGACCTTATCACCCTGCGCTAATGCAGTTTGAATAGAGTCCAGCGTTGAATCAAGAACCTTGGCCGCTTCCTTTTGGGTCAAACCTGTTTTTTCCGCCAAAGATTTTACCAGTCCCGTTTTATTCACCACGTGACCTCCCTTTTAGGATTTTTCCNNTAACCACATTTTTCGGAAACCATGCTTCGATAATCAATTTTTTGCCCAAAATTCAGGGTTTTATAATTTTTCTGTCCCTAACCCCCCGGTATAAACGGCAATTCGAAAAAAACTATTGTCCCATCTTGTCAATTTCGGTCTTAAGCCCCACCGCTTAAATACCTTGAACATATACTTTCTGGTTTCAGCCGTTTGTCCTATCCTCACCTGCTTTATCTGTTCTCGTTCCTTTTAGACCCAGTGTTATGGCACTGATAAACAACAAAAATGCAGCTAACAGGGTGAGCAGTACGGTTTTAGCAGTTACGACCATTCTCTTTCCCCCAATCCCTTATATTTTTCGCCAGACTAATTTCCCCTTTAATCCATAAATAGGGACATCCCATCCCTCATTATGTCCCACCTCTTTGAGATGAGATGAAAGTAAATCAACTACAGCCAGTTCCAAACCGTCATGTCCAGGATCGATTATGGTCAATCCGCAATCAACGGCCTCCCGGGCTTCATGGTACTTTATATCGCTGGTTATCAACACCTGGCATCCTTCCTGCTTAGCCAGTTTAATCATTGATGCACCGGACCCCGGAACCAGACCAACTTGTTTGATCCTGGCACCGGTCGAACCACATACTGCAACATGGTCAATCCCCAGTATGACTTTGACATCCTCCGCCAGTTCCTCAACGGCCATTTCACGAGGCAACTCTCCCCGTCTGCCGTAACTATAGCTTAGGCCGCGGTTGTTCAGAGGGATCAGGTCATAAGCCACTTCCTCGTAGGGATGGGCTTCGATCATCGCCCGTATAACGCGTCCCAAAGACTCTTCCGGCACAATGACTTCCAGACGGAATTCGGCCACCTCTTCCAATATCCCGGTACTCCCAAGAAAAGGCTGGCTGCCTTGCAGGGGACGGAAGGTCCCGATACCAGGGGTACGAAAGCTGCAATCCCGATAGTTGCCAATAAATCCGGCTCCCGAGTCATTTATGGCCTGGCGCACCTTTTCCAGGTGAGATTCTGGCACAAACACCACCAGCTTGGTAAGATGCTGCGATTTGACTGCCCCCAGTGGTCTGATGTCACTGAGTCCCATCCTGAGTGCCAGAAATTCGCTCAATCCCTGTGGTGCCAGGTCCAGATTGGTGTGAGTTGAATAAACAGTCAGGTCATGACTGATAAGTCGTCTTAATAATCGGCCTGGTACGGTTTCATAGTCAATTTTCTTTACTCCTTGAAACAGCAACGGATGATGGCTGACAATCAGATTGGCTCCCACTTCCAGGGCCCTGTCCACTGCTGGTTCATCTACATCGAGGGTTACCAGAATTCCTTGCACTGTACTGGCCCGGGAGCCGATTTGTAAGCCGCTGTTGTCCCATGAATCTGCCAAATTTGGAGGTGCTAACTCCTCCAGTTTGTTAAAAACCATATCGGCCTTTGGTTTCACCGCAAAACATCCTCCAATTCTTTTATCCTTTCCAGATAAATCTGCTTCTGCATCTGGGCACGCTGACCGCTCTGCGCCGGAATCCCTGCGATTATCCGGTTAAACTTATCCAGCTGATAGCTGTAATAATCCCTGACAACTGGTTCTGTAACCTGGCGCATCAGAACAGGTCCCCATCTCATCTCAGTTTCTGATAGCTGATATGGCTGGTTTCCCCGAGGGTTCAAAACCAGGTTAATATAGTAATCACCGTCTTTGACGACCGTCTCTCTCTCAATTCTCCAACCATTCAGGCTGGCATGATACCGTAATTCCGCCAGTGCGTTCATAGGTTGCAGGACCATACGGTTAAAGCTTTCGGTTTTGGAGGATGACCTCTTAAGTATATCCATTATGGTATTGCCCCCCATTCCAGCTAAAACCACAGTTTTTACCTCGTTTGGATTAAGCGCCTCCAACCCATTGCCCTGACGGACCTCAATCAGATGAGTCAAATTGTTCATACTGACGGCCCGAAGCGTCCTTTGATACGGCCCGTCCCCCAATTCAACGCAGATTGCCCATGGACAGTGCCCCTCACTTACCAGGTGACAGGGAAGAAGAGCATGATCAGAACCAATATCGGCCATTGGCTCACCGGTAATCACAAGATCGGCTACACTTGCCAAACGAAACGGAAGCCTCATTCAATTCATCACTTCCATATATTAAAGTTATCTCACCGAGCGTCCCCGGTAAACCCCCGGTATCCCAAACTTCTAAGATCACTCTTATATCATATAATGNNGTTATCGGGCACGGTGATTCCACAATGTTCATCAGCTTGTCCTGGTTTTCAGAAAAGTTCCCAATGGTATTCCCGGATAAACCTGCATATACTGAATCAGGTGGTGGAGGTTAGTTTCCTTCCCTTAAGAAGCGTATCCCTTAGCGAGGTTATTACCTGCCTGATAGAGTGTTCTGCTCCTTGAGTAAGGTTGTTTCTTCAAAAGAGGACTTTAGTTTCTTCCTGTGCTAGGTTAAATTGAAGCCTCCACCACCATCAATTGGATACGCTTTACCCCCGGTAATCCGGGGGTTTTTATTTGTTACCTGGCCAACGCACACCACAATCCTTAATCTCGTATTTATCATTATAAGCATTATCCAGAAGGCTATAACGAGAGGAGGGGATGTAAGGGTGTATAAGATCACTTGCTCAAATTGCGGGCAACTGTTGGGAGCCATGATCAAGAAGCCACCGGTCAAGATGAGTATAGCCTGTAAATGTGGAAACAAAGGTTTGATTCAGAACACAAAATCGACAACCCATTTTGTGCTGACCAAGAGCGATGGTCAGAAAAAATCGGCAAAGTCTGCAAAGAAGACTAAAACCAAATAGGTAAATAATGGAACGTTTGGAATTCCCTCCGAATAAACTAAACCAAGTCTAGGGCCCTTTGACTGCTGATTTGACGAGAAGGAGGGATACCATGAGCATAGGCGCCAATGGAGTAGTTGGAGGCCGGGTAGGAACCCTTGGCAAGTTTGATTGCGGATTCCCCGGAATTGGGGGAATCGCCGGAACCAGCTTTTTTACCTTGCTGTTTAGCCTCTGGCAGCAAAGAGTCAGAGTTCTGACCGAAGGTGATGTAGCCGCAGTAGAAGGGATCTTAACCGACATCAATCCCACCTTTATCACCGTTGTGGGAGCCCAAATCAACTACATTCCCATCAACCAGATCACTATTATTGCACGTACTTTTACTTAAAACCAAAACCTTTGGCCTTTGATGAAAAAACCGGTAATCTACCGGTTTTTTCCTTTCGTCATTCACGGTGATTGCGTGTCCAGGGAGCTTTTTTAAAAGAGGAGGCTAACATCAGCCTTGAACAATCAAATGGAGAGCAAGCGACCAATAAAAATAATTTTTCATCCGCGCCGAGACAGCTACATTACGGAATATAGCAATAGCAAGAATTACGGCGGCGCAGCCAACCTGTTCAGTAACAGATTCAAAGGACCGGAAGATAAATATCGGAGTCTCATTCAGTTCGACTTCACCTGTCTGGGCCATAATTACCTGCCTCCAGGAAGCGATATTGTATCGGCTAAGGTACAACTCTATCAGTTCCGTAATGAGACCGCCAGGACCACCACCCTTAGTGTTTATATGATCAGACAGAACTGGCATGAGTTCACGGTCAACTGGAATAACCAACCGCTATGTGCCCCAACTCCATCTGGCCGTCTCCAAATGGAACCCGGTTATACCGGAATCATTCGGCTGGAGATAACTGAACTGGTCAGGGGTTGGTACGATGGTTCTATAGTAAATTTTGGTCTGATGATAAAAGGCAGTGAGGATTCTGACGGAATACTGGGATTTTACAGCCGGGAGCATGCTGACTCCACTCTATGGCCTAAGCTCGCTGTCGAATACCACCTGCCATGAGGTACGCCTGATCAGTATTATTCATAACTCTTGGCCGGGTAAAAAATCCCCCCTTCTGTTTTTAACATTAGGGGGGATTTCAATATTAAATACAGCTACGGATACGGTTAGACACTACTTCTGTGCCTTCTTGGCCAACTCCTCCTCGCGCAGGATGCGCCGCAGGGCCTTACCTGTGGGAGTACGCGGTACCTCGGAACNNGGAACGGAACTCGATCATCTTCGGCACTTTGTAGGGAGCCAGTTTTTCACGGCAGTAGGTGTTGATTTCTTCTTCGGTTATTGTTTCTCCCGGCTTCGGCACGATGAACGCCTTAAGGGTTTCTCCGCGGTAATCATCAGGAATCCCCACACACATCACGTCAAAGACCTTAGGATGACCGGCAATGACCCCGTCAATCTCGACCGGGTATATATTGTAACCACCTGCGATAACCAGGTCTTTGGAGCGGTCAACCAGGAAAACAAACCCATCTTCGTCCATATACGCCAGGTCGCCGGTATATACCCATCCATCTTTAAGCTGTTTGGCGGTTTCTTCAGGGTTATTCCAGTAGCCCAGCATCACGTACGGCGAGGTCATAACAATCTCACCGACTTCACCTCGGGGTACTTCTTCACCGGTATCAGGGTTGATGATCTTAAGATCAACGTCAGGATACGGCACGCCAACACTGCCGAACTTCTTCAGGGCCATCGGAGGCCCCGAGGTGGCTTGAGCCGTAGTTTCACTCATACCGTAACCTTCCTGATAATAAATATTCATGTCCAGAAGTTTGTTGACCAAATCAGGCGGGCACGGAGCAGCACCACTGCCTACGAAGGTAATCCGTCGTCCGAGTTCCAGTTCCGCAGCCCGCGGATGATTTACGATCGCGTTCAGCATGGTTGGAACAGCGGGGAAGTATACGATTTTCTCGAACTTCGAAATAATTTCCATAACTTCATCAATTTCAAAACGGGGCAGAATAATCTGGGTGGCGGCAGCCAGTATTCCATAACCCATGCAGTTGCCCTGACCGTAAACATGGAAGTATGGGATAATGGAAAGCACGCTGCGTTGAGATTCAGGAATTCGACCGATCAGGGTTCTACCCCAGTAATAAGTGGCGTGGATGGCGGCCACCAGATTGTAATGTGACAGAGTTGCTCCTTTGGGTATACCGGTAGTCCCGCCTGTAAATTGGATAACAGCCGGGTCCTTCATCGGGTCAATGTCAATGCGCGGCCGGATGCAGCTCTCAGTTTTCGCCAGCAAATCCGCAAAATAGTGCCACCCGGGTTTTAGTCCCAGCTCAGCGGCTGAACTTTGACCTGCCCCGGGAATGTAGTCGGCAAGCCTCGTCACCACCACATGGGGAACCGGTCGTATTTCGGAGAGCGCTTTGAGATTGCCAATGATACCATCATATCCGATGATCATTGCGGCGTCGGTATTTTCAACGATTGAGTTCATTTCATCGACCGTGTACATGGGGTTCATGTTCACCACAATGGCTCCCACGGTAACAATGGCCTGAAAAGCGATAACGAATTGCGGGGAGTTGGGAAGTATTAAGCCGACCCGATCCCCTTTCTTAATACCCAAAGCAAGCAAGGCCTGCGCGAATCTATTAACCGTATTATACAATTCCCAGAAAGTGATCTCGGTACCATAAAACCAGATAGCTACTTTATCTGGAAACATGGTAGCCGTATTGCGTAGCATATCCTGCAGCGCAAATTTTGGATAACGAATTTCCGAAGGTGTGTCAACATCATAGAATTTGACCCACGGTCTTTGTTTGATTAGTTCTTGATCTGCAATTCCCATTTTACATTCTCCCTTCGTTAGATAGGTTTTGCGACGTAAAATACAGCACATCCACAAAGACGTTTCTCAGTTATTAATTCGATAAAAATCTTCGTTATCCTTCANNACCTTCAAATTAATCGAATTATGTCGTAATTGAATGTTCCATAAATTTAACATACAGTATAAGCCGTTTGCAATTGGGTAACATGTTCGCACGAGTGATTCTCCCTAAAACCAATAAAGGAATGCTTACCGGCATCCCTTCGAAAAATCATATGCTTCGGCTCGCCGCCCGTTGGTTCAGGCCAAAACAGCTTTTATCAAACAACCTCAGCAGCAGTTCCTCAACAACACCTACCCTTTAAATAGTACGTTTCAACCTTATCAGATCGGGTTGTGCAGCCCTTGCTGAAAATAAATTCACGCCGCCGTTTACCGCGTGGAAAGCCTACCACAATTTTTTGTATCTTCCCCGGTAATACATAACTAAATGGTTTTATTAGATTTTAATGGCTACCGGCATTTATTTGTTTACTAGTTTATCTGATTAAAGTAAAGTTATAGTTGAGTATATTTTTATAAGGAGGTCGCGGCATTGAAAAGGAAGTTGGCGGTATTGTTGTTGTTGTGTTTCTCAGCGGTGCTTATCATCGGATGTGGCGGAGCTGAGAAGAATGGTGGGCAGACAGCAGTTGACGATTCCTGGACCAAAATCAAGGAGCAAGGGTATTTTACGGTAGGTCTCGATGATGCTTTTCCGCCTATGGGATTCAGGGAAGAAGGTACCAACGAGATCGTCGGCTTTGATATTGATCTAGCCAAAGAAGCGGCTAGTCGGATGGGAGTCGAAGTAAAATTCCAGCCCGTCGTCTGGGATACAGTTATTGAAACCTTAAACATAGGTGATATCGATGCTATATGGAATGGATGTACCATTACCCCGGCGAGATTGGAGCAGATCAACTTTAGTAAACCCTATGTAGCTGACCATCAGATTATTGTGGTTCAAAAAGGTTCGGCTATTACTTCCAAAGCAGATCTGGCTGGAAAAACCGTGGGTCTGCAGGCTGGCAGCAGCGCCAAGGAAGCTGTCGAGAAAGATGCAGCAACCTTTGAATCATTTGGCAAACTGTTGGAATTCACCAGTAATGACGAAGCTCTTCTGGATTTAAGCACTGGTCGAGTAGACGCGGTGGTGGTGGATGAGGTAGTTGGCCGCTACTATATTGCTAAGAAACCTGACACTTACACCGTTCTAACCGAGCACTTTGGTGAAGAGGAATTCGGCGTTGGCGTAAGGAAAGCTGATGAAGCATTCCTCGCAGAACTGGATAAAGCCCTGGACGCTATGAAGGCTGACGGGACTGCTGCCCAGATATCCCAGAAGTGGTTTGGGGAAGACATTATTAAGAAATAGTTCTGATAAACAACATGACAAAGTAAGACAGGCTGATAGCGTAAGCTGTTAGCCTGTCACTTTGAAAAGAAATTACTGTCCGCCACATTCATCGAAGCCTGGCGGCCAGTATGGTTTTTCAAGATAATAAATTTGGGTTGGTTTGATTCCGTTTTAGGATGATTTTGTTTTTGGATTTTACCAACCATAAAAGGGGTAAACCATGCAATATCTACTAAACTTGCTCCCTTCACTTTTTGAAGGAACAGCTTTAACACTGCAATTATTCTCTTTGACTTTGGTTATGTCCATGCCGCTGGGCATCATTATGTCTATTGCGCGTATGTCCAAATTCGGTCCATTAAATGTCTTTATGCAGTTTTACATCTGGGTTTTCCGAGGTACCCCCCTGCTTCTGCAGGTCCTTTTCATTTATTTCGGGTTAGGTACGGTAGGTATCAAGTTTGACCAGATGACAGCTGCTGTTTTGGCCTTTGTCTTGAATTATGCGGCCTACCTGGCTGAGGTTTTCCGCTCCGGGATTCAGTCTATTGACAGGGGGCAGTTTGAAGCCGCCGATGTCCTGGGACTTTCCCGTTTTCAGACTATGAAAACCATAATTTTACCACAGATGTTCAAGCGGGTGTTGCCTCCCATAAGTAACGAGGTCATCAACCTGATTAAAGATACAGCTCTGATCTATGCCATCGGCATGAACGAGTTGCTGAGGGCAGCGAAAATTGCTTCCGTCCGCGATTTTCTGTTTGTTCCCTTTATAGTGGCCGCCGTCTTTTATCTGGTTATGACAGCGGGGATACAGTTATTCTTTAAGTGGCTGGAAGCCAAATATGATTATTATCGTTAGGAGTGACATCAATGCAGATGCTTCGCGCTTCTGATATATATAAATCGTTTGGATCGCTTGAGGTGCTGAAGGGAGTATCTCTGGAGGTTAAAAAAGGTGAGATAGTCGCGATCATTGGCCCTTCTGGTTCGGGGAAGAGTACCTTTCTCCGCTGCCTGAACCGGTTGGAAACGATTGATCGCGGAACCATAGAGATTGAGGGGCAGTGTATGGTTAAAACCGGGCCGGACGGGAAAGCACTATACGCCGCCGAACCAGATGTTGCCGAGATGCGCAGAAAAATCGGCATGGTTTTTCAGAATTTTAACCTGTTTCCCCATAAGTCGGTTCTGGAGAACCTGACATTGGCTCCCATGCTGGTACAGAAAATGGATTACCAGCAGGCTGAGGAAAACGCCCGAATTCTCCTGCAAAAAGTGGGGCTGGAGCAAAAAGCCGAAGGCTATCCTTTCGAGCTCTCTGGCGGGCAACAGCAAAGGGTTGCTATTGCTCGGGCCCTGGCCATGAACCCGGAAATAATGTGTTTCGATGAACCAACCTCCGCACTGGACCCTGTTCTGACTGGCGAAGTCCTCAAAGTTATGAAG
>DCTH01000217.1 GCA_002329495.1 Syntrophothermus sp. UBA1445
TCCGACAGCATGGCCCTGAAGTGAGGGGTTTTATTAATTCCATTGATTTCAGCAGCCAGGCTGGCCAGACCAATAATATAGTCGAGAGTAGCCGGTTTGCACCCTGAATAGCTGTGACGGTGGAAAAGAGCGAACAANNGAAGACCCTCTCCCAGGGAACAAAGGTATCGTCAAAAATAATATAGGAATCCGTATAACCGCCCACAAAACCTTTGTGGAATACCTCGCGCTTATAGTGATTGTGGTAGCTTACCACCTGCTTGATCTGCGGATGATCAGAGGGTATGGCGAAGCATACGGCGTACTCTTTCTCATCAGGCATCAGGGCCCGGTTGGGAACCACCAGGATTTCATCGGAAATCGAGGCCTCAGAGATGTGGACCTTGCAGCCCCGCACCACTATACCATCGGCGTTCTCGGAAACCACATGGAGGTACATATCAGGGTCGGTTTGCTGGGCCGGTCTTTTTAACCGCTCACCCTTCTGGTCGGTTTGAGCGCAACTGGCGACCAAATCGTTCTTTTGGAAGTATTCCAGCCATTTGAGGAAGTTCGCGTAATAGTCGGTTTTCCGATCCGGGTTTTTACTGGCTTCAAAGGAAACGGCATTGATGGCATTGGCCGCGTCAATACCCATACATCTTTGAACGCATCCCCCGATCAGGTTGCCTAACGCCCTCGTCATATCCTGTTTCTTGTGGAGATCATCAATGCTCTGATGGATATGATTGAACCGGTTGATGGTTTCCCCGGTCAGGTGCGAAGTGGCCGTACACAATTCCTGGTATTTCGGGTCCATCGCGACTTCAAAGGTCGTCCCCATTATATTGATGGCCGGAAGCTGCATAGGATCGAGACGGTCAATCTTCTTGCCATTGAAGTAGAGATTCGGGTTCTTTTTCCCCAGATCCTCGATATACTGCTCTTTTGTTCTCATTACAAAACCCTCCTAATTCTGAGGCTCATAAACCAGGACAGATACTGTGTGCGTTGTAATTGCATGAAACCAGATCAATGGTTGGCTTAGTATCCGAAGAACCTCTTGGGGTTTTCCACCAGCATCATATTAATCTGCTCATCGCTGACGCCCAGCTTCTTAAGATCCGGAACTACGTCTTTCAGGATATGGCCCCAATTCCAGTTGGCAACCAGTGGCAAGGCGGCCTCGGGCAGGGGAAGCGGTCTCCCTTTCCAAACAATAATGCTGTCATGGCCCAGCATGATCCGGTCGGCGTAGCCGGCTGCACATAGTGCGGCAATAATCATTTCCCGGGTCGAATCAGCCGGACATCCGGCCAGTTGCTGCAGGCCAAACCGGTCAAGCGAAATGTAGACCCCTTTGGCCAGGGTATTCAGGTGGTACTGAATATCGGTACTGCCGCCCATATGACCTATGTTTATGCGTTTGGGGTCAGCACCGGCCGCGATAAGGAGGTCAGCCTGTTCGGGACCCATGGTGCCTTGCTGGGTATGGGTTATGATGGGGATTCCTTCTTCCGCTGAGACCTTGGCGGCAGCGGTGAAAAAGGCTTTTTCGTAATCCGTAATAACGTCTTTGCTGGAAGCCAGTTTGAAGACCCCGGCCTTGATTCCGGTCCCCTCGATACCAACTGTGGTTTCAAGCTTCATCATTTCATAGATATCGGCCACGATGTCTGTCATGCCGGACCTCTGTTTGAAGTAAGCAGGTGCGCCCTCACCTTCGTAATAGTAGCCGCTGGAGGCAATAATATTTAGTCCGGTCTTTTCTGAAACCTCTTTCATAAACAGCACATCGCGACCACAATCATTGGGGGTCGCATCGACTGCGGTCTTCAGTCCATACTGCTCAACCAGGGGTTTGATGGTGTCAACACAGGTTTTCAGGGCTTCTTCCCGGTTAAACGGCGCAACACTGAAGTCCCCCTGGAACCCGGGATAACCGAAGAGCAGATGTTCATGAATGTAAGTCTTGCCGAGAGAATCAGAAGACACCGGACCAGTTACCGTATTAATCATTTTCGACATCAATAGTCCTCCAATCTATAAATTCAAGATATAAAAAAACCGCTTAAAGCCTGACTCACCTCCTTCAAACTGGACTTATCCGAGCTGGCGAGGGCCTCTCGCGGTGGTACTGGTATTAATTTTTCGAATACCTTGGGAAAACAAGTAGTGAGAAGTGAAAGGTGTGATCCTGAGCATAAACCGAGTGTACCTCTTAGTCCTGAATTAAGAAGTGTTGGCATCCCGGTTATCCCCAAGGGTCTAAGAACAGCTCCCACGGAAGGGTCACCAGCTTTCGAACATAAAACGACACTACATTTCCGATTACGACATTTGCTTGTTTATATAATACCATTTTTCTAAACCCATGGACAACCATCATTTAAAGGCTCTGATTCCACACCCAGGGGACTGGTTATACATGTCGGATGTTTTCGTATGCCCCCGAAAAATGTATAATTAAAGTAAATTAAGGAAGGGTAGTGTGGAACGTGACCTTGCAAGAAGAATACAACCGAAAACTGGTAACACCAGAAGAAGCAGTTAAGGTCGTCAAGTCAGGTGACCAGATCGATTTCAGCAGTTTTAACGGGCAGCCTTATTTGCTGGATCGGGCCTTGGCCGCACGCAAGGAAGAATTGACCAATGTTCACATAAGGGGTGCTTCAAGTCAAAGGCCGGTTGCCTGTGTTGAAGAGGACCCGGAACGCAAGCATTTTATCTACAGCAGCTGGCATATGAGCGCCTATGAACGCAAGCTGCATGACAAAAATTTGTGCAATTTCAATCCGGTGGCTTTCCATGAGAGATCGCATTATTACAAGACCGGACACGTGCAACCGGATGTGGGCATGCTGCAGGTAGCCCCCATGAATAAGTATGGTTATTTCTGTTTTGGCCCGCAGGCCAACAGTGTCCACACCATCGTCAAGTATTCCAAAAAAGTCCTGGTTGAAGTTAACCCCCTCATGCCCATCGCCATTGGCCGGGATGAAGCCTGCCATATCTCGGAGGTCGATTATATCGTCGAGAACTCCGGGTTCCCCCTGATTGAGGTCAAACCCGCAGTACCTACCGAAACTGATAAAGCCATTGCCTCACACATAATAAAAGAGATCCACGATGGATGCTGCATTCAACTGGGTATCGGCGGCCTGCCCAACACCATCGGCAAGATGATTGCCGAATCCGGGATGAAACACCTGGGGGTCCATACCGAGATGCTNNTGGACATGTTCGAAGCGGGCTGCATCGATGGTTCCCGCAAGGTTACCGACGTCGGCAAGATGGCCTACACCTTTGCCCTGGGGACTCAACGACTGTATGATTTTGTGCATCTGAACCCGTTATGCTGTATCAGCCCGGCATCATATATAAACGACCCGGCGATTGCTTCCCAAAATCCGAATCTGATATCGATCAACAACTGTCTGCAAATCGACCTGTTCTCCCAGGTATCTTCGGAATCGGTGAATGGACGGCAAATCAGCGGTACTGGTGGCCAATGGGACTTTGCCAAGGCGGGCTACATGTCGGAAGGCGGAAAGTCAATCATCGCCATGTCCTCCACCTCGAAAAGGAAAGATGGCACCGTGACCTCCCGGATCGTACCCACACTGGGACCTGGAACTATCGTCACCCTCCCTCGCTGGTCGGTACACATGGTCTGCACCGAGTACGGCTTAGTTGACCTGAAAGGAGCCTCGACCTGGCAACGGGCCGAGCGCCTGATCTCTATTGCTCATCCGGACTTCCGCGATCAGCTGATCAAAGAAGCCGACCGTATGCGGATCTGGGTGAACACCAACAAGATAGCCTGATGAACTAAAGCCCAAACCAGGGGCGTCCGGTCTATTTTCCGGGCGCCCTTTTTTATTCCTATCACCGGTCTTCTGCTCCCTGGTTTTCACACCTCATTTCCGTCTCGCCCCTGCGGAGACCTGCAATATCTGCTCCGGCAGAAACCAAGCATTTTCCCCGCGCTTCTATCAAGCCATAGAGCTGCCGCATATAGATGCCTTACCTGTCGCCTTACCCAGATCACGGGTTCCCTGAGCCGGTCTGGCAACCACCTGCAGCGACTCCCACTTTCTTAAATGATTGAGATTTATAATCAGCGGTCAAAAGGGGAATATTTTAACTGTTTGTTACTCCTTGCTATTTCATTGCGTGGCAGATATTGGAGAATCATGATATTAAATAACGAACAGCTTAGACAGAAGGCTCATGAATTAGCACTTACCCATGATCCATATAACAGCAGTTGGCCATCACACCGCCTGTGGCGGGATTTCTCCGAAGATGTCAAGAACTTGCGATCATTCTTGCGCATTCTTCAGGAGGGCTCTGCCAGTTGTTCGCAGCCGGCCGAGGAATGGCTGCTTGATAATGCGGATTTCATCGAAGAACAGGTACTGGTGGTTAAACAGCAGCTAACCCGTTCGTTCCTGAAAAACCTGCCCAACCTGCGAAAAACAGGCGACAAGAGGATACTGGCAATCTGCACTGACTATCTCCAGCATGTTGATGGCAATCTGGACGAGGATTCGTTAACCACCTACATCAACTCTTACCAGCAGGTGTCTGTTCTGAGCATTGTTGAGGCCTGGGCGATCCCGCATATGATCCGGGTGGCCCTGATCAGGCATCTGGCCCGAGTTACAGAACAGGTCCGGCAGCGGCGCGAGGTATGTACGATGGCCGAAAAGCTGCTGGCACGAATTGAATCCTCAAATCTGAATCCTGAGGTGCTTAAGACCGTACTTGATGAAGCTGGTCAGGAGATGCCCCTCTCGGGTTCGATGATTGTCCACCTGATCAGACACCTGCGGGAGCGGGCTGATGACTCGTTGATGGTGCGCGACTGGCTGGTGTGCATGCTGGATGAGGGCCCGGAGAGTCTTGATCAAATCGTATCCTATGAGTATCAGCTTCAGGCCACCCATCAAGTGACCACCGGAAATCTGGTGAGCAGCCTGCGCAATATCTCGCGCTGGAACTACCAGGACCGCTTTGAACAGATCTCCATGGTGGAACAGATTCTGAGTGAAGAGGCGGCCGGTGTTTACCCGCTCCTGGATTTTTCGAGTCGAGACGTACTGCGACGGAGAGTCGAAAAATTGGCGCGCCGGCTGCGGGTGCCGGAGACTCTGGTCGCCAAACAGGCAGTAATGCTTGCGGATCAGGAATACGAGCGGGTGGTAAAGGAGCAGGTACCTTGCAACCAGGCCTTGGGGAGCCATGAGCGCTGTACCCCTCTGCCGCGTTCCTCATTTGCTTCCTATTACCTGCTGGAACCGGAGGGTATCAAGGAATTAAAACAGACCATGAAGGTATGCGGCACCCCCAGATACCTGCCGGATGTACAGGCTTCAGGTCATGCGACAAGGTCGTATTTCTTGACCCTGGCCGTATTCATGGTCATCGCGCTGTTTGGATTCGTGGGCTGGGTTATTGGAGGGAAACCCGTCACTGCCTATCAGTGGGCAGTTATCCTGCTGGCGGCCTTGCTGCCTGCCAGTGAGTGGGCGGTTACGGCCACCCACTGGTTAATCGAATGCGTAAGACGCCCCCAGCCCTTGCTGAAATACGATTTTTCCCGGGGAATCCCGTCCGAAGCCACTACTATGGTGGTGATTCCGGTAATCTGGTCGACCGTTAAAGAGGTTCAGACCCTGGTGAGTCGTCTGGAACTGCACTACCTGGCCAACCGGGACGCGAACCTCCACTTTGCTCTGCTGGTCGATCTTACCGACTCGGATGAGGAAGCACCGGCCAAGGATCGTGCCGTTAACGAGGCGGCCCGCACCAGCATCGAGGCCCTTAATCGTACCTACGGCACCCCGGGGGGGAGTACCTTTAATCTTTTCCAGCGCCGGCGGATCTGGAATGATTCCGAAGGGGTCTGGATGGGCTGGGAACGCAAACGGGGAGCTCTGGTGGAACTGGTTGAACTCCTGACAGGCAGGACTGATACCACCTGCGAGCTGGTGGTTGGCGATGCCGGTATCCTGCCAAAAATACGGTACGTTATTACCCTGGACGCCGATACTCAGCTGCCCATAGAGAGCGCCCGCCGGATGGTGGGTGCCATGCACCTGCCCTACAACCGTCCGCGCTTAAATAAGGCCGGGACCCGTGTCGTTGAGGGATATGGTGTCTTGCAGCCCTGTATAAATATCAGCCACAAATCCGCTCTACGTTCCCGGTTCACATCTTTGTATTCGGCCGACCCGGGAATCGACCCCTATACCTTTTCGGTATCCGACCCCTACCAGGACGGTTTGGGTCAAGGGATCTTTACCGGCAAGGGAATTTTTGATGTTAATACATTTGCCGAGATCCTGTGTGAACGTATCCCCGAGAACCGGGTGTTGAGCCACGACTTGCTGGAAGGTGGTTTTCTGCGAGCCGGGCTTTTATCAGATATTGAATTGATCGATGAGTACCCGTCTACGTTCAGTTCTTACCAGAAGCGACTGCACCGCTGGGTACGAGGCGATTGGCAGCTGATCCCGTGGATGCTCCGTCAGGTGCATGATCGTCGGGGACGCCTCTTGCCGGTCGATCTCTCTCCCCTGGTCCGCTGGCAGATGTTTGACAACCTGAGACACAGTTTACTGCTGCCGGTTCAGTTTTTGGTTCTTCTGCTCGGCTTGACCGTCCTGCCCGGCTCATCAGGGCGCTGGGCGGCCTTCATTATCGCCACCATTTCGTTACCACTGATTCGGCAGTTGGGATCCCTAAGGCGGATGATCCTGCGGCCGCGCAGTCTGATGGCGGTGATCGGACAGATACTGGTGACCATCCTTACCTGGCCCTTCCAGAGTGTTCTGCTCTTAGATGCGATTATCAGAACCCTGTACCGTCTTTTCATTTCCAAACGTCATCTGCTGGAGTGGATCAGTGCCGCTGAGGTTGAACGCCGCAACCGCAGTGGACGCTACCCGTTGATTCTGCACATGTATGGGGGCTATGGGCTGATCCTCATTTTTGCGGTGGCAGTAATCATCAGTGCCAGCCCCACCATGATGGAGCTCGGACTGGCTTTCTGCGTACTGTGGAGTGCAGCCCCGCTGGCGATCCGGTGGCTCAATAAGCCGGCGGAGTCAGCAGAAGGTCCGCTGGCGGCGGAGGACGAAAAGGATCTGCGAAATCTGGCCCGTGGAATCTGGAACTTCTTCGAAGATTACGTTACTGAAAAGGATAATTGGCTCCCGCCGGACAATATCCAGGTTGAGCCGCCGAACGGGATTGCTCACCGGACCTCGCCGACCAATATCGGGCTCTTTTTGGCCTGCACCCTGGTGGCCCGGGATTTTGGATTTATTGACACCCCGGGATTGATTGAACGTCTGGACCGGACGATCAGTACGATTGAGTCCCTGGAAAAATGGAGGGGTCATCTTTATAACTGGTACGATACGGTTAGCCTCGAACCATTGCCTCTGCCCTATGTTTCAACGGTGGACTCCGGCAATTTTGTAGGTTGTTTAATTACCGTCCGGGAGGGTTTGAAAGAGTGGCTTGAGGCCGAGAGCGAAAACGAACCGTCCGGAGTGGCACCGGAGGCCTTTAATTTCGCATTTGCCGGGGAAAATGCCGCCTTGCAAGAAACAGCCGAAGCGGCGGAGGACCTTCCCGACTGTAGTGTAAGGCTGGTAAGGCAACACCGGGACTGGCGACTGATGGGCCAGGAACTGCTCACCCGTTTGGAGGCCCTGATAGAGGGGACGGATTTCAAGCCCCTGTATAACCGGAAAACCAAGCTGTTTCACCTGGGTTACCGGGTATCATTGCGTGAGAATGACCAGGTCCTATATGACCTGCTGGCCTCGGAGGCCAGGTTATCGAGCTTCATTGCCATCGCCCTGGGACATGTCCCGGTGGCTCACTGGCATGCCCTGGGAAGGACCATGACCAGGGTGGGACGCCGGGTGGCCTTGCTTTCCTGGTCCGGAACCATGTTTGAGTACCTGATGCCCTGGCTCTTCATGCGTACTTACCAGGATACCGTGTGGGATATCACCTACCGCGCGGTGGTGAAGCGTCAGATGGAATACGCCCATCAACGGGGAGTTCCGTTTGGGATCTCGGAATCCGGCTACTATGCCTTTGATTACCGGATGAACTACCAGTACCGTGCGTTTGGCGTTCCTGGTCTGGGATTCAAACGCGGGCTGGAGCAGGACCTGGTAGTGGCACCGTATGCCACCGTGCTGGGACTGCCGTTTGCTCGGCAGCAGGGGATCAAGGATTTACGCAGGATGAAGGAAATGGGGGCCCTGGGTCAGTACGGTTTCTATGAAGCCCTGGACTTTACGCCTGAGCGTCTCCCCGAGAACCAGACCAGTGCGGTTATCAAGAGCTATATGTCGCATCACCAGGGGATGAGCCTGCTGGCATTGGCCAATATGCTGTTACCGCAGAAGATCTATGAACGGTTTCACCGCGACAAGCGGGTGCAGGCTGCGGAACTGCTATTGCAGGAACGGGTACCTGCCAAGCCCAAGATCATAAAACACCCGGCGATGGCCTATACCCGCAAGACTCAGCTGAAGGAAGTCGAATTCGGTGCCATGCGTGAGTTCCTGGACGCTGACACCCCGGTGCCGGAGGCCTGTGTCCTTTCCAATGGGACTTTTACTACCATGGTGACCAACAGTGGTGGTGGCTTTATGCGCTATGGCGGCCTGGCGGTTTCCCGCTGGCGGGAAGATCCCGTTCTCGACAACTGGGGCAACTACATCTATATCCGCGACGTTACCCGTGATGTGGTGTGGTCACCTTCGTTCCACCCCTGCCGGGTCCCGTCAAAGGAACAGCGGATCCAGTTTTCGCCCGACCGGGCCACCTTCATGCGAGTGGATGGGGATGTGCAGACCAGTCTGGAGATATGTGTGTCTCCGGAATGGAATGCGGATGTCCGCCGTTTGACTCTTACCAACGCCGGAAATGAGGCCCGGATTATCGAAGTGACCACGTTTTCCGAGTTGGTTCTGGCTCCGGCCATGGCCGATGAGGCGCACCCGGCCTTTAACAAGCTGTTCATCAAAACCGAGTACGCTTCGGAAGTGCCTTGTCTGCTGGCCTGGAAAAGGCCCAGGCATGAGAACGAGAAGCCGCTGTGGGCAGCTCATACCCTGATGATTACCGGGCCGGCCCTGGGTCCCATTGAATATGAAACCGACCGGGCCAGTTTCATCGGGAGAGGGCGCTCGATTGCCGAGCCGCAGGGACTCAGGACTCATCTTCGCGGGGCAGTTGGCTCGGTGTCCGATCCGGCCTTCATCATGCGGCGGCGGTTAAGCATTGAACCCGGAGACCAGGTACAGTTGTACGCGATAACCGCGGTGGCCGATTCCCGTGATGATGTGCTCGACATCGTCAGCCGTTTTTCTGGAAATCTGGTGGTGGAGCGCGCCTTCCAGCTGGCCTGGAACCGCAGTCAAATCGAACTCCGTCATCTGCACCTGGCAGCGAAAGAGGCCATAACCTTCCAGACCTTTGCCGGCCGGGTATTGTTTCATCCACCCCTTAAGAAGCGGCATAAGCAGTGCATTATGATAAATTCCCTGGGCCAGTCCAACCTGTGGGCATATGGAATCTCCGGCGATTTGCCCATCGTGCTGGTGCGGATCGAAGACCGGACCAATATGCAGTTTGTGGTAAGACTTTTAACTGGACACGAGTACCTCCGCCGTATGGGTTGTTCCTTTGATCTGGTCATTCTGAACGAATCGGCCGGTGGATACCAGGAAGACTTGCGGGAATCCCTGCGGCGAGCAGTGGAACACGGCCTGGAGAGACACGGTGCCGGGCCCGGTGGGGTATTCATAGTTAACGGGAGTCAGATACCGGATGAGGACAAGATGCTCTTGCTGTCCAGCGCCCGCCTGGTACTCCGGGCGGATGGGCCGAGTCTACGAGCGCAGATCAAACCTGCCCGGCAGGATAAACTGCCAGACCTCCTGAACCCGGAGAAAACTGCCGAGGCGTCCCCGGCTTCCCCGGTTTATAAACAGCACGAGCTGATGTTCTTTAATGGCTGGGGTGGTTTCTCCGCGGATGGCAAAGAGTACGAAATCATCCTCAAAGATAACAATCACCTGCCCGCGCCATGGATTAATGTGATGGCCAACCCGCAGTTTGGCTGCCTGGTGTCCGAACTGGGCACCGGGTACACCTGGTGGAGAAACAGCCGGGAATTTAAATTGACCCCCTGGTCCAATGACCCGGTACTGGACTACCCGGGAGAGATGTGTTACCTGCGGGATGAGGACAGCGGGGAACTGTGGTCGGCCACTCCTTTTGGGGCCCAGGCCCATCCTTACACGGTGACCCATGGCCGGGGTTACACGCGTTTCCGCCATGAGAGGCACGGGATCAGCCAGGAGATGACCGTCCTGGTGCCCCCTGCTGACCCGGTAAAAGTGCTTAAACTGCGGTTGCAGAACCGGACCAAGGAAGAGCGGCACCTCTCGGTCACCTACTACGTGGAGTGGGTCCTGGGGGTACGGCGTCAGGAAAACGCAGCTTTCGTTATAACTGAATGGGATGAATCGGCCCGAATCATGCTGGCTCACAACACTTATCAGGAGACATTCCGGGACGGCTTTGCCTTTCTGGGTGTGTTTCCGCAGCCACAAAACGTATCGGGGGCAACTGGAGAACTCTCCTGGACCGCGGACCGGAGTGAATTCCTGGGCCGAAACGGTACCTGGGAATCTCCGGAAGCGATGGCCCGGGAGCGTTTGTCCGACCGGACCGGCGCGTTCCACGAATCCTGTGGCGCCGTGCAAGCCAAGCTGGTGCTCGCACCCGACGCGGAACGTACAGTTTACATCCTGCTGGGCTGTGAACACTCTCCAGAGGCCGCAGTCGAGCTGGCGCAGAAGTATCGGGTAATGGAAACTTGTGACCAGGCATTCGAAGAGGTCAAAGAACTGTGGACTGAGGTTCTTGATCAGATTACTGTCAAGACGCCTTCCCGGGAAATGGATGTCCTGCTTAACACCTGGCTGCTTTACCAGACCATCGCCTGCCGGATGTGGGGCCGATCCGGCTTCTACCAGGCAGGAGGCGCCTATGGATTCCGGGATCAACTACAGGACTCGCTGGCGGTACTCCACTCCCGTCCCGATCTCACCCGGGCGCAGATACTCTTTCACGCCCGGCACCAGTATGAGGAGGGCGATGTCCAGCACTGGTGGCATGAAGAAACCCACCGCGGGATTCGCACCCACTTCTCGGATGATTATCTGTGGCTTCCTTACACCGTCGTGCGGTATGTTAACCATACCGGAGACATCGGTATTCTGGAAGAGGTTGTTCCTTACCTCACCAGTGAGCCGCTGAAGGATGGTGAATATGAACGCTATGAACCGACCCGGGTATCCGACCGGAAGGGTGCCATCATGGAGCACTGCCTGCGGGCCATCGACAAGGCTCTGGGAC
>DCTH01000146.1 GCA_002329495.1 Syntrophothermus sp. UBA1445
CCAATTTCTCTCCCTTTTATTTTACCGTTCACAAGCGACAGCCGTAATGATAATAAGCTTGGTACGCACTTTTAGTTTCATATATCTCCCCCCACTTTTCCTCTTCCAACAACTCTTGCCCATCCCCCCTCCTGTTAAAGATAACAACAGTGGCAGCGGAATAAGGTTAATAAAAAACATAATAATCTATCAAAGGTAAAAATTTCGACAGATTATGTTGGTTATCCTGCTGGTGGAGTAGCTTGCGCTGGCCCAAATTGCCCGGATTTAGCCTGGTTTAGTGAACTGCAAATGATCAGACGAGCTTGAAAGAAGTTTGCCGAAATTTGGGTTTGGCGCAAAGTATCTGTTGATTTGAACAGGAAATTATCGTTGAGGGGGGAAAACTATAGTAATG
Organism: Syntrophothermus sp. UBA1445; assembly: GCA_002329495.1. GTDB lineage: Bacteria > Bacillota > Syntrophomonadia > Syntrophomonadales > DTU052 > DTU052. The sequence continues at coordinate 398 of DCTH01000146.1, forward strand.
CATGCAAAACATGCCGCGTATGTTCCTGGTTACAATTAATTTACGTTTAATGCAAACGGAGGGCATTATGAGATTAAGAACAATTGTCGCCGTATTGTTGGTATGTTGTATTGGCTGGTTTAGTCCAATTAATGCGCAGGCTCAGGGCGCGATCTCCTCGTTTAAGGATATTAAGGGGTGTTTTGCCGAGGCTGCAATCATTAACCTGGCCAACCTGGGCTTGATTTCGGGCCTGGATTCCGAAAAATTCGGGCCTGGCCAGGAGATAAGCCGTCTGCATTTTGCGGTGTTGCTGGCTAAAGCCCTGGGGGTTCAGCCCTTCTTTCCCAGTGAACCAACCTTTTCTGATCTGGCCCCGGGGAGGCTCGAAACCGGCTATGTTGAGGCCCTGGTCAATCTTAATATTGTTCATGGATCAGGGGGCAAGACCTTTGGCGGTGACCAACCCCTGTTAAGACAGGACGCGGCCGTCATCCTGCGGCAGGCCTTCGGAGATGCTGAGCCAGTGCCGCTGCCAGGTGATAAATATAAGGACAGCAGCCGGATTTCTCCTTATGCCCGGGAAAGTGTGGCTTATGTTGCCCATCGGCAGTGGATGGTCGGTTCCCAGGGATGGTTTAATCCCCGGAAATGTTTGACCCGCGCTGAAGCAGCGGTCTTGATGGATAAAGTGCTGGCTTTTCGGAATGACCAGGCCAAGCAGGCACTGACATCTCCAGCCGGGAAGCTGGTCTTGGTCAAGGGGGAAAACCAAGATATCGGAATAGTTCAGGATGACTATCCCCTCGCCTTTACGCCCGTATTTGGAACCAACAACCCGGAGCTTATAACCGTTAATAATGCGGTATATGGCAGCCAGCCAGGGAGTGGAGTGTTGACCGTCAATGTCGGCCACGGGTCTTATCCGGTCACCGTGGAGGTAAAGGGATCCAATACCGGAGAGGTGCCCGTGCCCCCAGGACCCGGTCCGGGTAAGGAACTGGCATTGACCTACAGGGTGACGCAACACTCACCGGATACCAGCTTTCAAGCGACTGAATACAAAAACTATGCCGGCCCGGTCGAGGGGCTTACCTCCAAAAGCGACATCTGGACGGGCTTTTTACGCCAACAGGGCCGGGATATTGTGATTGATCTGGGGAGACTGCAACCGGTCACCAGTGTATCGATGGAGTTCAGGCAGGATGCCGGCCAGGGTATTTACTTCCCCGATTACCTTAGGGCTTNNTCGGCGGATGGTTTTAGCTGGTATCGGTTGGGAGAGATTCAGCATGGGATTAAACCGCTGGACCGATCCGGGAACATGGTCTTGTCGCTTACCTTTCCGCCCGTTGTTACCCGTTACCTGACGATGAGTTTTCCCGTCGATATCTACGTTTTTGCGCGGCATCTCTCGGTGAGGGGAGGAATTACACCACAGCAGCCGGTGATTCTGGCCCTGGAGAAGAACAGCCTGACCTCACCAGGCAAGTATCTGGAAGACCCGACACTCCGGGACATCTTGCTGGTCTTTACGGGAGATAAAACCGCGCTGAAGAACCTGGATGCGGATGATTTCATTCCCCTGGTTGCTTATGTCGATACAAGAGGCCAGATTAAAGGTCGCATGTTTGATACCATACAGTTCATGCCTTACACTGGTATACCCTGTACGAAAGACTCCTGGGAGTCTTACCTTGAGGATCTCTTCACACCCGGGCAGCAGTTACATGCCCTGGATGAGGCCATGCGCCGATTCAATTCCGAAATCTTCGGAGTGGAAAGACAGCAGGTGATACTGGCCCTTCCCTATCCAGACAGCAAACAGGAGGAATTTGGCAGTCTGGAAGCCGAGGGAACACCACTTTCCTTCTCCCCGAACACGGTTGGCAGCCAAAAAGCTCTGCAAAACCGCCTGCAGGCAGTAAAGTGGTATTACGGAAAGCTGATGGAGAAATGGAACCAGGCAGGTTTCACTAACCTCAGTATCGGAGGGATCTACTGGTACAAGGAGTCGGTTGACCCGACGATTACTGGAGAAGTGGAACTGGTGCAAAGCGTGTCCCGCTTGGTAGATGCTTACGGGCATAATTTTATCTGGATCCCCTATTTCAGTGCACCCGGGTTTGAAACCTGGAAAGACCTTGGCTTCACTCATGCCTTCCTGCAGCCCAACTATTATGCAACCCAGGACCCGCCAGAGGATCGGATGGACCGGGCGGCTGAAATGGCCCAACGGTATGGCATGGGTATAGAATTGGAACTCGATAACCGGGTACTTACCTCCCGCTACTACTATGACCTGTTCTACAAGGAATTGAATCGGGCGGGTGAATTGGGAATGAACGGGGATACCTCCAATGCTTATTATGCAGGCTTTGCCCAAACCCTGCTTGACGCCAAAAGCAGCGAAGTGCCATTAATAAGAAAGGTTTATGATGACCTTTATCGCTGGATTAACGAAAAATATTATCCGGTTAAGGTCTGAGTTGCAGACACGGCGATGAGCCAACTGAACAGACAGAAATATCCCGTATCACCTTATGAGTGGTACGGGATAACTAGGTTATTTAACAAGGGATGGTAGTTGGATCTCAGTAAGTTGGTATGCGGCTCTTATTTCAAATCTCAGGCCTTGATTAACACGATTGGCGGCTGTTAGTCGGATGCTTCTGCAGGGTGGTCGTCTTCTGTTACAGTATCCGGCTCAGCAGCAAGTTGCTCTTCCTCGATAACCTCTGGTTCTGCAACGTTTTCCTCGGGGTTACTGCCGGATTCCGGGCCCGCTAACCAGGTATGGCAGGCCGAAATNNATATAGAATAAAAGGAATGCCACACCTCCGTAAACCGCCAGAGGTTCAAAGATTCCCGGCAGGAGTTGAGATGGAATCAGCTGCTTATACACCTCACCGGAAGGATAGCCCATGGCCTGGTAATACTTCACAGCATCCAGGAACGCCATAATGTTCAGCACCAACAACGTAACTGCAGCCAGTGCTGCAATTGCACCAAGCACGATACGCAGGATTTCAACCGGGGGTCTAGTGGTTTTACCAGGGTTAGTCTGGTCAGTGTTCATAGTTGCTTTTTCTCCAATCCGCCGGTCAGGCAATAGTTGTTAAGACTTAGATGCAGGTATAACGTTTGATCACGTCAAGTATACCTCTCAAATGTGAACATCCCGTGAATTATCCGTAAAGTTTCAATAAACACTCTTTAAGTGAAACGCATGCATTCATCCATATTAGAGGTTTGACAACTGATTGCCAGAATATACCTGCAAAGATCAAGCCGACAGCTTGGATAGTGTCGGCCTGAAAAAATCATTTGCTAAACGATAATCATGAAAGAATAGTATGGGGCAATGATATGGGGTTGCTTAGGCCTGGCTTTGCTCTCTCCTTCTCTTCCAGCGGTCGATCTCCCAGTCCCAAAACTTATTGGCCTGATCAAGGAAAGTCGCTTTATCAGGCATCAGGTCCTGCTGGATGATCTTCATGGTTTCCTCGCGGATATCGCCCTCGGTAATGAATTCGAAACCGGCCTTTTCCGTTGCTGCCAGTATCTCATCCACCTTGGCCTTCAGCGGAGGTGCGCTCATGAATTCTGCTGCCGGTCGGTAGATTTCGGCTCTGACTTTTCCTAAACCACGACCTGACATGAAATGAAGCCAGTCGGACATGGGCTTGAAGTGATCCAGTTCACAGAAGCCGGCTACGGAAATGAAAACCTTATCAGGAATCTTTTCCGCACGAGGGGGATGGGCGCATAGTCCATCCTTTTCAATGATGTAGGGCTGATACATTGGGATTGACCGGTCAAGGAAGTTTTTAAACATCGCCGTGGGACCAAAGATGTAAAGGGGGGTAGCCCACACTTCCAGGTCAGCTCCAGCCCGAATATCAAGGATTTCCTTCATATCGTCCTTTTGAACACACTCTCCCGGGGTCTTAATCCAACAGGTATAACACCCGATGCAGTTTTTAATGTTTTTTTCCCGCAGGTTAATAACCTCGACCTCCGCTCCTGCCTGCCGGCAGCCTGACAGGAACGCTTCAAAGAGCATAGTGGTTTTGGATATTTTGGCTTTTCTAGGCCCTCCGTTAATCGCAACAATCTTCACGAACAATTCCTCCCCCCAATTATTCTGACACACTTCACAATTCCTACATTACATGAATTAATTGGATTGTCAATTATATTAATTTCCATGACTGTAGAAAGTGAACCCGGAGAGTTCCAAAGAACTTGGTATTTCACAGAGCAGCCTTTATCGACCGCTGAATAAATACTCAATAATTTAGAATATACCGGGGGGTGTGAATAAATCTTTTCCTGTCGGGTTACCGATGACAACCTGCCGGCTTTGTACTTAACTTGCCTTAAATTCACCATAAAGGGTTTGGCAATGAGTTCATAAAGGGATTCTTTTTCATTATGTCGAATTTCTGCCCGTACCGGGAACCGCTTACCGGAAAAACGGGAGACGTTCCATTGAATATTAATTCGTTTTCGTTTATCCTGGGCTTCTTGCCCATCACATTAATAGTCTATCACGATTCCCTGATCCGTTTTCTGCGAATCAGCAGTTGCGAGGAATTGCATCAGCAACTCGATCCCTTGTTTGATGAGCAGGATTATATCTGGGACTTCAATGCTCCGGAGTACGAGTCCTTCACCAGGGATCACAGCAACTACTGCGATCACTGCCACCTGAGCCGCCAGGGAGCGGAGTGGATGGTGAAAGAGATTGAGAAGAAGATCGCCGGCAGAGTATAGTAGCAGATCGTGTCTTACCCTACAGTTGCGGCAGTGAACGGGTACCGGTCAGACATCCATCCCGGTTTCGGTTTGGAGCAGGTCTTCAATTGCTTGCGTTCTTTCTTCGTCAAGCAGTGACAAGAACCTGATGAGATGATTGACCCATTCTGTTTCTGACTCGGGGGCGCTGGATATGGCGGTTGATAATGAGAACTGGTCTGGGTTGTCACGTAATTCGTCAACAAAAACGATGCGGATCAGCATCGACAGCTCCATGTTACCCAGCGAAGTAAACAGAACCGGGTAATCGTTGTCAAAAAGGCAATCAGCCGAAAAGATATCGAAGAAATCAACTAACGATCTGACCCGGGACAGGATCAGGCCGGCTTTTTCAGCCGGGCCGTCACATCCGAGCAGATCCCTCACCAGGACGCGAAAGGCCTCATTATCCATACCGGTCCCCGGTTCAAACAGGATTTCGGGCTCAGGTTGACCAGTCACCACCGGGATGATCAACTGCTGCAAGCTGTCCTGCTCCACGGCATTGATCAAGCGGGGAAGCAAACCGTTCCCGCATTGGCGGACATACGCTGCCATTGTAGGGTCCTCGATTCCCAGTTCTTCGATAACATGATCCAGAGCCGATTTAAAGTTGACGGTAATTACGGAAGTATCAAGCCCTGCCAGTCGTTCTCTTAAGCGGCTGATGCGGCCTGGCTGGATAGCCAGGTTGTGGGCTCCTGTACCAAGCATCACGGAAAAGATGGAATTGGTGAGGACAACCTCAAAGATATTGATCAGGAACTCAGGATAATCGATACGGTAGACCCGACCATAGTTTTCAAGCAACTGGTTAATGTCCTTTTCATTGAACCGTTTACAGAACAGATTTTCTATCTTCAATCTTTCAAGGTATTGCAGAATGTATATGACACCCCGGGCATTAATGTCGCCACCGGCCAAAGGGTAATCGATGCTGGCGGTGGTGTCGTGAGCATTAAAGGCCGTGTCGTAAGTCTTAAAGAAGCCGGGGACAGCTTCATCGATAGTTGTGTTGTAGGCGACGAGTGGGGTGCAGACTCGGGTACCCTTAACCGCTCGATACAGCCTTTTGGCATCGTGCACCTTGGACCTTACCAGGGCCAGCCCTTCCTCATATATATCCTTCATGCTCCTTCGCAGCAGTTCATCCAGGCAGTCGGCGGGAGTTTTTATCTCAGCGCAAACCGTATCCATACAAAACAGGATTGACTGGAGAAGATTCTCGGCGATTTCAACCGGAACTGAACTGCTCTCACCGCTGCTGTATCGGATAATCAGGACTCTTAAAACCTCGGTTATCTGCAGCTCCGCGTTCTGCAGCGCCCCTTCACTGATCAGTTCTGCCCGTTGTGCTGCCTCCAGGAGAGAGAGCAGATAGTTGTTGGGATCCAGATTTTGCGGGTTAAAGTGTGATTGCTTAACCAAGGAGTATTCCATTCCCTATTCCTCCTCCTCGTCGTTGTGCCTGCCGTAGTAGTGACCGGAACGGATTTGCGCTGTCAATTTTTCCAGCTCACGCCCGGTTAGGAGTTCAATTGATCCAAAACAACGGTTGTCAAAAAGGTCTCGCATGATATAAATCAGATCATCATCACCAATTTGTTCAAGGGTCTCATTTTTCATGTAATAAAAGGCCTCCACCAGTTCACAGATGGTGTTCGCATAATCGGTCTGGTTAATGTACGGCGAAGGGCAAAACAGCCTTATTATCTTGTTGATCACCTCAAAGCCCACTTCAAGACGACCCATAGTTTTAAGGGCTTCGTTTCGGGCATCGATTATTTGAAGAGCATCCTCCTCAGTCAAGACCAGACCGTGTCTTTGCGACAGCCTATTAGTGCTGACAAGCGTGTTGATGGCCCTCTGTCTGGAGGTGGTTACAAGAGGAGAAATAAACCTGGCAATATTGGACATAAACGCCGCCTCCTCATCTAGAATAACAATTACCAGACTTGACAAATGGTATACAAATGTGTTTAACTACAATTTTAATCTATTGCAGGACGTTATTATAACTGCCCACGCAGGAATTGTCAACGAAGTGAAGAAAACCATTATTATGGTTTACAGTCCGATCAACCTAAGATTTCGGACGAACGGAATGAAGAAACATTCGAATCAAATTACCGAGGGGGCAGCATCGTGTTAGAAGGGTACCACTTCAGTCATAAAATCAGAATCCGTTATACCGAGATCGATGGTCAGATGATTGTCATGAACAGCAATTATCTGAATTACATCATCGTTACCAACACTGAGTTTTTCCGAAGCCTGGGATTAAACATGGTCAGCTTCGAAGAGTCACAGTTCGACATTGCCCTGATTACGTCATACCTTGAATTTAAGGGCCCGGCCTTCTTTGATGATGTTATCGAGATCAATCTGAGGATCGCCGAAATCGGCAACAAAAGCTATAAGGCCGAGTATGCCATGGTAAGGGAAGCAACCGGGGAAATTCTGTTTACCGCCCGCAATGTCTACGCATGTTTCAATCCCATACTGAAAAGGAGCGCCCCGATTCCCGAGTATGTGAAAGAAAAGTTCCGGGCTCTGCAGGGGGCGTAATACCCAGCCTAAGGGTATAGGCTGCTTTTGAGCCCGGTCCCGAACTGTGGGGTAAGACAGGAGGAACCGACAACTCCTCGAGAGATTAATAGCAGATGGGTTGTTCGATTCGTTTCTTTCAGGTTGACGACTTTTTCCTGGGACATAAAATATATTCAAAGGACAAAAAATTATCTCAGGATAAAAAGATGTGTGAGGAGTGAAAAAGATGGATTCGGTAACGACAGTTCTTGAGGCTATGAACAAGGCCGGCAAGCCGTTAAGCGCTGGCGAAATCACAGAATTGACCGGCCTGGACAGAAAAGAAGTGGACAAGGTGATGAAGCAGCTTAAGAAGGAGGACAAGATCGTTTCTCCCAAGAGATGCTACTGGGAACCCAAGTAAATTGTCGTCATCATTACTGAGGTTGGGGTATACGCTGGCAATATGTTGCGGGGTTATGAAAATGTCGCCTTGTAAGGATAACCCTGGTTCTGCCGTATCTAATGGTAGAAGTCTATTGGAAAGGATAGAATCAGTATCATGCGCAGGACAAAAGCTTTTATTGTGACGGTAGCGTTGCTGGTAACCCTCATGGGAACGGCAGTATCTGCCAGCCAGCCATCAAGCCTCTCAGATGTGGAGAATCACTGGGCCCGGCAACAGATCATGACGGCCGTGGAAAAGGGGATCATGAATGGCGTCGGGAATGGAATGTTTCTGCCCAACCGGTCATTGACCCGGGCGGAATTGGCCGTAGTGTTGCAGAAGATGTTTGACCTTGATTATGGGGATGTTGACTTCATAAAAGCACCTGTAATCACAGATTACTATGACGATGTGCCCGACGGCGCCTGGTATACTAATGCAGTGATAATGATGGCCATCAATCAGGTTCTGCCCGCTGAGTCCCGGGAGTTTAAGCCCCAGCAGCCGGTAACCCGCCTGGAGATCGCCCAGGCTATTACCAGATGTTTCGCGGTGAAAAAGATACCGGTGATAACTATTTTGATGATGCCCATCTACGAGGACACCAAAGATCTGGCAGAAAGTCAGGATATAGCGTTCGTCACCAACACCGGTATCATGAAAGGCTACAATAACTATTTCCGACCTCATGACCCGCTGACCCGGGCGGAAGCAGCCTGCGTTTTTGTAAACACTGCCAACGTTATTGAACAATATCGAACCGAGTAGGAAAACGGTACACCAGGCTTTTCTTAAGATCTACTTAAGGGACCGCAACGTCGGTCCTTTTTTCATGACCTTTTTTATAACAACTGTAGGATAAGACTGTTCAGCCTGGATTTACTGAGAAAATTGCAGCCCTGAATTGGGCCTTTAGAAATTAAAAAAATTTTTGGAAGCCGTTGACTCTCCTGTAGGGGTAGGATTTAGTATGTGATTATAATCGAATGCGCAGGAGATTATATTTCATGTTCCGAATTGGTGTGTTTTCAAAAATGAATAAGGTTACTATCAAAACCTTAAGGTATTATGACGAACTGGGACTCCTCAGTCCGTGCCATGTGGATGGGGCCACGGGATACCGATACTACGCGGCCAGTCAGATGCCGCGACTTCATCGCATACTGGCCTTGAAGCAGATCGGGTTCTCGCTTGGTGAGATCATCGATGCCCTGGAGCAGGATTTCTCTACCGACAAGATGATTGACTATCTGGAAAGCAAACAGCAATGCATATCCAAAACTATTGAATCCGAACGAAAGAAGCTGAAGCAGGTAGAGAACTACCTGAAAGTATTGAGACAGGAGGCTGATTATATGAGTTATGATGTCATACTGAAGGAACTTCCAGCAGTGATCGTGGCTTCAATGAGAAGGGTGATTCCGAATTACGACGCATTCAACGAGATATACCCTGAAATGGGAGCGATCATGCAGAAGGATAATGTTCGGTGTACAGTCCCCGGGTACTGTTTTACCCTGTATCACGATGGCGAATATAAAGAGAAAGATATCGACGTGGAGATCTGCGAGGCGGTTGTGGCTCCAGCCCCGGATTCGGAGAAGGTCAAATATAAAAGGATAGAGGGGGTACCGGTGGCAGCCTGCATCATCCACAAGGGTCCCTACAATACCATCGGCATGTCCTACAGTGCGGTTAACCGGTGGATTGAGGAAAACGGTTACGAGATAGCGGGGCAACCGCGAGAGTCATACCTTGATGGGATATGGAACAAAGAGAATCCGGAGGAGTGGCTGACCGAAATCCAGGTGCCGGTAAGAGCCCGGAAGTAATACCGGTGACGATGAAGATATTTACCGTACCTGGAATTCCTGTTTCTTATCGCTGCCATGATCTCCAGTAAATGATCCCTTTTAACTTGCGATGAATACTTAAATGTAGCGGGGGTGCCTGGCAGCACCCCCGCTCATTGCTAAGCCTTTCTATTACCACATCTGAAGCCGACGGGCTTCGCTGCGCAGGTGATCTCGGAAATCGGGATGGGCGACTCTGATCAGCTCATTCACCCTCTCGCGGATGTTGCGCCCGCGCAGACATGCTACCCCGTATTCAGTAATCACATAGTCCACATCTACCCGCGAGGTGGTCACGATAGTTCCTGGCTCAAAGAATGGTACTATACGTGAAACCGTGTCCTTCTGGGTGGTGGAGGTGAAGGCCAGAATGGATTTACCCCCCGGTGAGTTGGTGGCACCATGGACGAATTCCCGGTGACCACCGGTCCCGCTGAAGAGACGGGGGCCGATCGATTCGGCACAGCACTGTCCGGTTAGATCCATCTGCAGGGCTGAATTGATGGAGACCATCTTGTGGTTTTGGGCGATGATGGACGGATCATTCAGAACGCTCGCCCGCAGAAACTCTACCGCCAGGTTGTCATCCAGAAAATCGTACAGCCTTCTGGTACCCAGGGCGATATCAGTCACAAATTTATCCTTCCACAGGCTTTTCTTACGGTTGGTTATTGCTCCGGCTTCCCATAATTCCAGGAGGGGATCGGAGAACAGTTCAGAATGAACTCCCAAATCCTTTTTCTGCTTCATGCTGTGCGCGATAGCTCCGGGTATTGTGCCGTATCCAAATTGAATGGTAGAGCCGTCCTCTATAAGATCAGCCGCATAGCCCCCGATAACATAGTCCTTTTCAGACGGTATGACCGGCGGGTATTCTGGCAGCTCATGGTCTACCTCAATCAGGTAATCAATTTCTGAGATGTGAACATTGGTGTCTCCATGGGTACGGGGTAAACGAGGGTTAACTTCCATGATGACCAGACCGGCTTTTTCAATGAAGTCCTTTTCGTGAACGGTACTCAGTGACAGGGAAAAGAAGCCGTGACGATCCATGGGCGAGACCGATCCGATAAAAATGTCGGGAGCTCGGTAGGCGATTCGTCTCCGGCTGAACTGGTGGAGTTGCAGCGGGACATACGATACTGTCTCCAACGGATGAGCTCTGCGGGGCGCTTCGGTATAAAACCAGCTCTCAAGGAGGAAGTGACCTTTCATTTCGGGCTTCATGAAGAAGTCGTATTGCCCCTGCAGCATAGCACTTACTACCGAGACATTTGCAACCCGGTCCTTAATTTTGTGCAGGTGGCTAAGCAGGATNNAGGCCCCCAGGGCGCAGACAATCTCCTGATTGCTTTGGATGTGCCTAAGTGCCTGGTCAATACTGATAAGCTTGCTTTGGTAGAGATCCTGGCAGTTCATCCTCTTCCCCCACAATCATCGGTATCTTCGGTGTTTGGCTAATCGGCATACGACAACATTATGGCATGGATAAATCAGCTTGACAATGAAATATCTGACAATAAAGTAAGGCCACGGCTTTAATTCTCCTGCGAAAAGTCTGATTTGCAGATTTGGATGCCAACCAATAAGTCGGGTTGAAGTTTTCACGGGGGAATCAATTTTTTAAGAATTCGGCGACAAGCCGTAATGACAGGAATTGCATGAAACTTATGCGAACCCAAAGTCGTATTATTATTAGACAGAAAACGATGAAACCGGTAATTATTTTACAATATTTGTCGCGAGGATGGCCGGTACTGGAAAATCCGTGACATAACACCACAGGTCATACTGATATGGTTTTTGGTTACATCATAAAAAGGGGGATTGAGCATGGAGCCAGGTATTGTAGATTCCAATGAAACTACGGTAGTCATTAGTCCCACCCGGGGGAAATTCTATTGGCCCATTCTGGCGGTTGCTCTGCTGCTTTTAATCGGGTGGTTGGGTATGAATGCCTATGTCCATGTTCAAACCAACCGCTTTACCAGCCTGCTTAACCAGGGCCAGTACACCGCGGCGGGTGACTTATATCACCAGGCAGCGGGACTTCTTCCCGGGGGGAATGATTTCTTTAAAGACCGGTTCGAGGGTCTATTGGAGTCCAGGCTGGATGCAATGGCTGTGAACTATTTAAGTAACAAAGTGGAGTATGAGGAGATAGAATCGTGCCTGAATCTGGTTGATCAGGCGGGATTGGCCCCGGCCAATCTGAGGAAATGCCAGGCGCTAATTACCGCCGAACAGGCAAGCAGGTTAAGCGACGAGCGCCAGGCCATCTCCATAATAGAGCAAGCTCTGGAGGTTTACCCCGGAGATGCGTTGCTTACTGCGCAGTTGACCAGGTATCAGGCCCGGGCCGCTGAGCTGGTGTTGTATGATGGCCCCATCGAGCATATATTCTTCCATCCGTTGATCGTCTACCCGGAGAAAGCCTTTGATGATGATTACAAAGCCCGGGGGTTAAACGAGTATATGGTAACGGTTAGGGAGTTTAACCGGATCATTGATTCCCTTTATGCCAGGGGATATATGCTGATTGATACCCACGAAATATTCGAAGAACGGTCCAATGGTGCCAAGACTGAGCTGGTCAGAAAAGAGCTCTGGCTTCCCAAAAACAAAAAACCGCTCATCCTGTCAATCGATGATCTGAATTTCTATCCTTATATGTTGGAAAACGGCATGAATCACAAGCTGGTACTCGACAGTGCAGGCAATATCGCCGCGTTCCTGGTGAGCCCGGAGGGGGAGGATATCATCGCTTATGATACGGAGATCGTTCCCATACTTGATCGGTTTGTGGCCGAACACCCGGATTTTTCGTATAAGGGGGCCAAGGGTGTTATTGCCCTGACCGGCTTCAATGGGGTTCTGGGTTACCAGACCCATGTTATCAATGATCCTGCTTATGCCACCGAAAAGGAGCAGGCACTGGCAGTTATCAAGCGCCTGAAAGAAACCGGCTGGTCGTTTGCCTCCCATGGGTATGGACATATTGATACTGCCCGGCGCAGCCTGAACGACCTGATAAAGGATACCGAGAAGTGGAAGGTTGAAGTTGAATCCTTGATTGGACCGACTGATGTTTTCATCTATCCCTACGGCAGCAGCGTACCGACCACTGATGCGCGTTTCAAGTATCTGCAGCAAAGCGGATTCAAGGTCTTCTGTGCGGTAGGCCCGCGTGAATACCTGAGATATAACCCGGATTCGATAGTGATGGACCGCCGCCATATAGATGGAATCGCCTTCTGGCAGCAGCCCGATACCCTGGAGGATCTCTTTAACGTAAATGAGGTAATTGACCCTGTCAGACCGCCTTTATGATAATAAGGCCACAAATTATTATCCTCACCGGGCGGCAGACCGGAACAGATAAGTGAAGTAACGAGGGGGCGTTTGGCAAACGTCCCCTCGTTACTGTCTCGGGCGAGTTTTGGGGTGGGACGGGCACCGAATACCCTGTTCCTCGGTTTGCTTTCTTGTGCATAATATCCATAGAAGAATACGGAGTGAATAGAACGGGGGTATCGATATGGAAAAGACCATGGTGCGGCAGCTGGTGCGGGATACCGGGCGGTATGCCGGTAAGGAGATAGAGATCAGTGGTTGGGTAAGGAGTAATCGGGACCAGAAGTCATTTGGTTTTCTGTCGCTTAACGATGGGACCCATTTCAATACGGTGCAGGTGGTTTATGAAAGGGACTCACTCGACAATTATGAGGAAGTCGCTCGCTATAGGGTGGGTTCGGCGGTAACTGTTCAGGGGATGTTGGTGGAGACCCCTCAGGCTAAGCAGCCCTTTGAAATCAAGGCCCGAAAGGTTCTATTAGAAGGTGAAGCACCCGAGGATTACCCGATCCAGCCCAAGCGGCATACCCGGGAGTTTCTGCGGGAGGTTGCGCACTTAAGACCACGGACCAATCTTTTCTCGGCGGTGTTTCGCATCCGGTCACTGGCCGCCTATGCGGTTCACCAGTTCTTCCAGGACCGGGGCTTTGTCTATGTGCATACACCGATCATCACCGCCAGCGATGCGGAGGGTGCCGGGGAGATGTTTCGGGTGAGTACACTGGATGCCAAAAGTCCCCCCTTAAACGATCAGGGGGAGGTAGATTATGCCCGGGACTTCTTTGGTCGGAAGACCAATCTCACCGTGAGTGGTCAATTGGAGGCCGAAGCCTTTGCCCTGGCTTTTCGGGATGTGTACACCTTCGGTCCGACTTTTCGGGCGGAAAATTCCAATACAGCCCGTCATGCGGCCGAGTTCTGGATGATTGAACCGGAAATGGCTTTTGCCGACCTGCAGGACGATATGCGGATGGCGGAAGCAATGGTTAAGCATGTTATTGCTTATGTCCTGGAAAATGCACCGGAGGAGATGAGGTTCTGTTTTCAGTTTGTCGACAAGGGATTGGAGGAGCGTTTGCTTTCTATTGTAAAGCAGGATTTTGCCCAGGTAACCTATACCGAAGCGGTGGAGATTCTGAAGGGTTCCGGGGAGAAGTTTGAATACCCGGTCGAATGGGGAAGTGACCTACAGACCGAGCATGAACGCTACCTGACGGAAAAGGTGTTTAAGAGACCAGTTTTCGTGACCGATTATCCCCGTGACATTAAGGCCTTCTATATGCGGCAGAACGATGATGGAAAGACGGTGGCGGCGATGGACCTGCTGGTCCCGGGGGTAGGCGAGCTGATTGGGGGCAGTCAGAGAGAGGAAAGATTAGACCGGTTGGAAAGACGGATGGAGGAGTTGGGAATAAACAGGGAGGAGCTGTGGTGGTACCTGGAACTCAGAAAACACGGCGGTGTAAAACATGCCGGGTACGGTTTGGGGTTTGAACGGCTCATCATGTACCTGACCGGGGTGAGTAATATCAGGGATGTGATTCCCTTCCCCAGGACCGTCAATTCATGCGAGTTTTAGCCGTCCTCAGTACAGCCATAACCGGAAACCATGATGTTGGTACAATTAGGCAGTAAACTACCGGACAAAGAGCAGATGCCTTCTGGTAAAATTACAACAGAATGATTATCAGGAGGTGGTGAGCTTTTGGCAGAGAGAATTGAATTCACCCGAAATTATTCCGACCTTTGTACCAATAAAGGATTCCAATTCGAGTTTTATTGTGATCGCTGCGGCAGTGGCTTTCGGACCCGGTTTAAACCGTCCGTATCAGGCACACTTACTGAGGTTTTGGACTCGGCAGGCAGTATATTTGGAGGGATATTTAACAGCGCGGCCAATGTTGGTGAGCGGGTGCGCTCAGCTACCTGGGAGAAAGCCCATGATGAGGCATTCGTTGAGGCCATGAAAGAACTGAAGCCCGATTTTGTACAATGCCCACGGTGCTTAAGCTGGGTATGCCGAAAGAGCTGCTGGAATAACAAAAAAGGACTGTGCAAGGAATGTGCCCCAGATATGGGAGTAGAGATGGCCGCGGCTCAGGCCAGCAGATCAGTGGAAGAGGTTTGGGCTCACGCCGCCATGTCCGAGGAAGATAAAAAACTGGCCGCCGGTAACTGGCGGGAGAATATCCGCGCCTCCTGTCCGGAATGTGAAACCCCCTTGCAGGGCAACGCCAAGTTCTGTCCCGAGTGTGGGGCCCGGCTGAAAGCGAAGACGGAATGCCCCAGTTGTGGGGAGAAACTTACACCGGGGGCCAAGTTCTGCCCGGAATGCGGACAAAAGCTATAACTTTGGGAACATGATACATAGACCGCCATTACAAAATATGGCGGTCTTTAGCTTATTCAGCCCAGGTACTGACTCGTTTACGTCATCTCGATTGTCAAAAGCAGCACGTTTCCGGAAGCATATAGCAACCCACCATTGAAAAGCAAGCCTATGGGAATTTGTTATCGGCGATTTAATTCTACGCCGCCAAGGGTTAACCACGTATAACCAGTGGTGGCAGCGGTGAAACGCGACAATTTTTTATTGCTATCCGGTGCAGGAATTAAGAAGATGCTTGGAGAAAGAAGCCATCCTTGGGTTTAATTTCTTCAACTATGTTTGGTAGTGGTTAACAGAGGAAATGTTGTGGCTGCACAGGGATTCAAATTTGGCAGAGACCCTAAGGTACGGTCTTTGACTCGAAACCTGATAGCCAGGAGATAACTATCACCCGGTACGGCTCAAAATAAACAATACCAATTCTTAGTTCGTTGTTGAGCTGCTTCCGGAACCGATTACGTATATTAGTTCATAACGAATACCCAGGGCTACACTTGTTGCCCGTGGTCCTTGAACTGAGTGATAGTTCGGGAAACGGTGTGATAGCGGCGAACCACAGTAATTAGAAGGAGGCGAATGTATTGGAAAAATGGGCCGAGGTTAAAAAGAAAATCATCGAGAAGGCCTGGCGGGATGACCAGTTCAAACAGGAGTTTATCGCGAACCCTAAAAAGATGATTGAACAGGAGGCAGGTATTACCCTGCAGGACAATATCACGGTTAAAGTGGTGGAAGATACGGCTGATACTGTTTATTTTAAACTGCCCTTAAACCCGGAACAGCTTTCAGACGAGGCCCTTGATAAAATCAGCGGCGGCGTGCCAGCGTTCGTTAAGGCCCCTGCGCCGCTCCCGGTCGATTAATGAAAGGTTTAAACAGTACCGGTACCATATTAACTTCAGCTATGGAGAGAAGCACACCCCGGATGCGAAACTATGTTCTGAATGCGGACAAAAGCTATAACTTTGGGAACATGATACATAGACCGCCATCACAAAATATGGCGGTCTTTAGCTTATTCAGCCCAGGTACTGACTCGTTT
>DCTH01000023.1 GCA_002329495.1 Syntrophothermus sp. UBA1445
CCGGAAGTTCGTGAGGACGAGCGATGATTTCCGCAGTCTCGCGGGCGCGTATCAGATCGCTGGAATAGATTGCTTTGATATCCTCATTCCGTAGCCGGTCAGCCACCATCTCGGCCTCTTGGCGGCCTCTATCACTCAAGGGCACATCAAGGGCACCCTGATACTTGCCTTCGGTGTTCCAGATGGTCGTTCCATGCCTAACGAAAATTAAACGCAAATCAGGTTCCTCCAATCAATTGGTTGGCCGTTGATTTTACATAAATCCAACTCAGGATGATTATAACATAATGGTCGCAGCGACGTTTCCTGACCCTTCTTCAAAAGTACTTTAATATTCCTGAATATTACCGGGCTCATTAATGCAACATTTTAATGCGGACTCGTTAGTTTGACAGCATAATTTANNAATGCAACATTTTAATGCGGACTCTTGCCAACCTTTTTTGAGAGGAGGTGACAATGTGGAAAAGATCAGCCGTAAATCCGATCCCATCAGCCGGGTTAAGTGTGTTGTGAATTCCTGCTACTACTATCAAAGCGGCGACAAATGCGTAGCGGAAAGCATTGAAGTCAAGCCCCCAAATTCCTCCAGCACCGAAGATACGGATTGCAACACCTTCCGGCCGAAGACAAGCATGTAGTAAATTAGAGGCAGGCTGAACCAAGGCCTGCCTCTTTTTCGCTCCGATTATACTGACCCAGATTGACACTGCGCGTCTCTTAGCCCTGCTCCTCTGTATCAGTTAACAGGTACCTGCTTAGTTCCATCTCAATCGCGGGATCATCCANNGCCCTGCCGCAGAAAAACACTGTGTCCGCGAGTAATGTAATACCCATCATGCGGGGCGATCTCTCCTGGTTTAAGGTTCATGGCGACCTCCCTCAGCTTGGTTTTAAAACTAGTATTACTCTCCAAAATAACTTTAACTCATAGCCTGCCACCCGGACCGTCTTTTCCGAAGTAATCGCGGTCCACACTTCCCTCTCTTGTGTGCCCCACTCGGACAGCTAACAACCGCGGCATCTGTCGCGGAAAATCAGACAAATTGCTATAATTTAAGAAAGTTCATGCAATCGTATTATTGTAATTGGAGGTGTTCGAAATTAAGGCATTATTTCTTCGCGATGGTCTGAAACTGTCCCTGGAAGAGACTCCAAAGCCCACCATTAAAGACGGCCATGACATGATAGTAAAGGTGACTGCCGCTTCGATCTGCGGAAGTGACCTTCATTTTGTCACTGGTGAAGTCCCCATGACCCCCAATTTTATTATCGGTCATGAGGGTGTAGGGGTAGTTGAGGAAGTTGGTCCTTTTGTCAAGAATTTTAAGCCTGGCGACCGTATCTGTATNNGCCTGTGGCGTCTGTCCCGAGTGCCGGTCTGGCAGATTCTATGCCTGTGAAAAGGATTTGATGTTCGGCGCGGGCAAGAACAAAGGTGATCTTCCCGGTGTGCAGGCTGAATACACCAGAATACCTTACGCTGACATCAGTGTGGTTAAGATTCCGGACAGCGTCTCCTTCAAGCAGGCCCTGATGGTTGGAGACGTGCTTTCCACCGGTTATATTGGTGTTACCTATCGCCCTCCACAGCCAGGGGATGATATCGCGGTCTTCGGAGCAGGTCCAGTTGGATTATGCGCCGTAGCCTCGGCCAAGCTGTTCAATCCCGCGCGCCTCATCGCGGTTGACCTGGAGGATAACCGCCTGGAGATGGCCTTAAAAATGGGGGCCACTCACGTCATCAACGCCAGAAATACCAAGGCGGCCCGGGAGATACGAGGCATGACCAACGGGGTGGGGGTACAACTGTCAATCGATGCCGTGGCCACTCCACAGACCATCGACGACTGCCTGGCATGTACTGCCAAAGGCGGCTTTATCTCCATGATCGGTATGAGTCCTTTCCACGTAAACGTCGCCCTTCTGAAGATGTTCTACAAGAACCTGACAATGGTATCCGGTTACACCTCACTGCATGAGATGAGCCGTCTGCTCAAGCTGATCGAGTTTGGCAAGATCGATGTCACACCGCTGATCACCCACGAGGTAACTTTGAGCAACATCCTGGAAGGTTACCGGATATTCGGCGAACGTTTGGACAACTGCATCAAGGTAATGGTAGTACCTGACTAGATACCCGTAGCGGTTTATCCTGAAATTATACAAAAAAGTATCCCGTATCATCTGAGTGGTACGGGATACTCTTTTTTCGGCCCAACCAGGGTTTGTGACCACAGCCGGCAGGTACGCAGGCATTGCTTACCCGGCATGTTTCTTCAGGTTTCTCTTCATCATCGCCTGGACCTTGAGAGGCAGTCCAAAGAGGTTGATGAAGCCCTCTGCATCCTTATGAGAATAGATGTCGTCTGCTCCAAAAGTAGCCAGATCCGGACTGTACAAAGAGTATGGCGACCGGACTCCTACCGGGACACAGTTCCCCTTGTAGAGCTTCACTCTCACCCGACCGGTTACATTCTCCTGGGTTTTATCAACAAAAGCATCCAGGCTCTCTTTGAGCTGTGAGTACCAGTTCCCGTCATAG
>DCTH01000147.1:0-120 GCA_002329495.1 Syntrophothermus sp. UBA1445
TGTGTTCTCCGGATACCAGAGAGTTACCGACCCGGCTGCTCATGATAAATTCCAAAAAGCATGGGGAGTACCCCTGTCCGACAAACTGGGTCTTATGATTCCAGAGATGTTTGATAAAGC
>DCTH01000147.1:136-2946 GCA_002329495.1 Syntrophothermus sp. UBA1445
CCATATCCGTTCCGGACTGGCTAATCTTGAATTCCTGGTGGTTCAGGAGCTGTTCCTGACGGAAACCGCTGAATATGCAGATGTGGTTCTGCCGGCTGCCAGCTTTGCAGAAACCGACGGCACTTTCACCAGCACCGAACGCCGGGTCCAGCGGGTGCGCAAAGCCATCAACCCACTGCCAGGGCAAGCCAACTGGCAGACCATTATGGCCATAAGCAATCGAATGGGATATGCCATGAATTACCCCAATCCCCAGGCCATCTGGGATGAAATGGCCTCCCTGACTCCATCAATGGCCGGGATTAACTACAGTCGTTTGGAGGAAAAGGGTATGCAATGGCCCTGTCCCAATCTGGATCATCCCGGGACACCTTATCTGCATTCCGGTTCTTTCAGCCGCGGCAAGGGCCTATTCCAGGCGATTGATCACATACCACCGGGTGAATCGCCGGATGAGGAATACCCATTCCTGCTTTCAACCGGTCGCATCCTATATCACTATAATGTTACTACCCCATATTCTCCGGGCATTCAAAGCATCTGGTCGGAAGAGATGGCAGAAGTCAACCCTGACGATGCGGACCGCCTGGGAGTAAAGACTGGCGAGAAGGTCCGGGTTGCTTCGCGCCGTGGTGAAATAACCACCAAGGTCAAGGTAACCGACCGAGTACCGCCCGGACTTATCTGGATGTCATTCCACTATGCGGAGAGTCCAACCAATGCTATTACCAGCGCCGCTGTGGATCCTATAACGAAAACCGGTGAATACAAAATCTGCGGGGTCAGGGTAGAGAAACTTCAGGAGGCCTGATTATGCGAAAAGTACCGGTAGGCGATGCCGTGGGAATGACCATCTGCCATGATATGACCAGAATCATACCCGGGCAACAGAAGAATCGGGAATTTCGAAAAGGAGATATTATCACCCCCGGTGACGTTAACAGATTGAGGCTACTGGGAAAAGAGCATGTTTATGTGTGGGAACCGGCTCCGGAACATGTTCACGAGAATGAGGCCGCTTTACGGTTGGCCCGGCATGCCGCCGGACCAGGATTGGCCTGGAAGGAACCGAATCAAGGCAAAGTCAACATCGTTGCCCAGTATAACGGGATTTTCAAGGTTCGAGTTGATCGTTTGAATATGATCAATCGTATTGAAAACCTGGCTATTGCTACCCTGCATAACAACCAGGTGGTTAAAAAAGGGGAGGTAGTGGCCGGTGCCAAAGTAATTCCGTTGACAGTACATCGCAGCAAGCTTGATGAGGCTGAAAAGATATGTTGTCAGCCTCCAGAGCATCTGCTGTCCGTAAAACCTTTTCAATCGTTATGGACCGGGGTGGTTATTACGGGGACAGAGGTTTATTCTGGCAGGATTAAAGATGGATTTGGAAGCCTGTTGCGCAGAAAAACCTCACCTTTTGGAGCCAGAATGATAGGACATGTAATTGTACCCGACAATGCTAACGTTATTGCCGAGGAAATTCGTTACCTGGTTAATGAGGGTGCAGAACTTATTCTGGTTACTGGTGGGATGTCAGTTGATCCTGATGATGTCACCCCAATGGCGATAAGAGCCTCCGGGGCCGATGTGGTTTTTTATGGTGCTCCTGTACTTCCAGGGTCAATGTTCATGCTGGCTTACCAGGGCCATGTCCCAGTTTGTGGTATTCCAGCGGGAGCATTATTTAACAAGGTTACCATCCTCGACCATATTCTGCCTCGGATTTTTGCCGGGGAACGAATCGAACGCGAGGATATTGTTCAAATGGGTCATGGTGGTCTGTGTCAGAACTGTCTGGTCTGCCATTATCCCAATTGCACTTTCGGCAAAACTACGATGGTGTAAGTGACGAAGGGACGAGGGACATGAGGTTTGATATTGAACTGGTAGAAGCACAAAAACAACTCATTCAAGCAGTCAATCCCCTGGACCAGGAGTGGGTGCCACTCGCCAATGCCCGGGGAAGAGTTGTTGCAGAGAAAGTCACCGCCAAGCATGACCTGCCACCCTATCGGCAGTCAGCAGTAGATGGTTTTGCGGTTAGTGATGAAGAACTGGTAGGGGTCAGGTTCAGGCTTATCGAAAAGGCAGTCATTGACTTGATGATTGGACCCGGAGAAGCCTGTATGGTAGTCACCGGAGGTGTGGTACCGGAAGCTGCCCGAACCGTAATCCCCTATGAGCACGCTAAGGTTGAAGATGGTTACGTAACGTTTTCCAGAGAGGTTAAGTCAGATCGCAATATGAAATCCGCGGGGGAGGATCTGCGGGGTGGAACCGTCCTGGCTCGGCCCGGAAACCAGATTGATTCAGGGCTATTAAGTATAATGGCGGCTTTTGGTTATAAACAGGTACTGGTTCACCGTCGTCCTCGAGTCGGAATTCTCAGTCTCGGCCAGGGAATAATCCCCTGNNCCACTGCCGCACCAGGTGCGGGACAGCAACAGCCCATTGCTGGTGTCACTGGTAAACAGTGATGGGGGTGAGGTAGTGGCCGTGGAAGTGGCTGAGGATGATCGCTCCTTGCTTAACCAGCGGGTTGTGGAGATGCTCGGCAAAATTGACATGCTGATTATCACCGGGGGAACCCATGCGGGAGAATACGATGAAGCACGTCAATTGCTGGAGGAGATCGGCGCCAAGATGCTTTTCTGGGGAGTAAAAATCAGACCGGGCAGCCACCCGGGAGCTGCGTTATGGGATTCCCGAATGATCATCTGTCTCTCGGGAAATCCAGGGGCGTGTATGGTCGGTTATCATATGCTGGCAGCTCCGGTTGTGCGATACTTACAGGGATTAACGCCCTT
>DCTH01000015.1 GCA_002329495.1 Syntrophothermus sp. UBA1445
ATAGCCTGGGGCAGTATGATGCTGGTCATGGTCTGAGCATGGGTCATACCGATGGCATGGGCCGCTTCGAATTGACCTTTGTCTATGGATAGAATGCCGCCTCTCACAATTTCAGCCATATAAGCTCCAGTATTAATAGAGACGATTACTATAGAGGCTGGAATAGGGTTAAGGTGAATGCCATAAATCATGGCTATTCCATAAAATATTACCATAGCTTGTACCATCATTGGGGTACCGCGAAAGACCTCAATATAGCAGAGCAAAAGAATATCGGCAATTTTCAAAATGACCTTTTTAAGAAGGCTGGTATTGTGGTCAACAGGAATTGTGCGGATTATTCCAATTATGATACCGATTAAAAAACCGATTATGGTGCCGGATAAAGCGATCAAAAGAGTATTACCGGCCCCTCTTAAGAAAAGGGGCCAGTTTTGTTCCCATATAAAAGCAACCCATTGAAAAAATGATGCATCAGCAGACATTATTACTTACACTCCTGTATTTTAAGCTGCTAGTTAATTAGTCGGAAGAAGGTTGATTGGCAATAGCCTTATCCATTAATTCCAGTCTCTGTTCCTCGGAGAGACTCGCTAAGATTTCATTAATTTTTTCCAGATCGGGATTACCTTTTTTCAGTCCCACTGCGATAGCTACATCATCATCAGAAGCTTCAAAACCTTGACCCTGGGCAAATTCCACCATGACAAAATTGGGATTGGCAGCGCTGGCGGAAACCCCTTCTGGTCTTTCCGATACGTACCCATCAATAATACCAGATTCCAAGGCAACGCGCATCGCGGGAAAGTCTTCCATAGCTTGCTGTTTTTGCACATCTTTGATTTGATCAATGACCGTATAGTGGAAAGTATTGAGCTGAGCAGTTATCTTAGCTCCGGAAAAGTCCTGAATACTGGTGGCGTTTTCATAGGGAGAACCCTTTTTGACCACCATAACCAGATTGGATTTGTAATAGTTGTCGGAAAAGTCGAGGGTCAGCTTGCGCTCGGCAGTCGGTGACATACCGGCAATAATGGCATCAATAGTTCCTGCTTGCACTGCAGGCGGCAGACCATCCCACGCTGTTTTCACGATAACCAGTTCTCTGCCTAGACCTTCAGCAATCCGCTTGGCGATTTCGACATCGTAGCCACCGGCATACTCATTGCTGCCGGAAATCGGTACTGCACCGTTGCTGTCGTCCGACTGGGTCCAGTTAAACGGAGCATACCCACATTCGAGACCTACTTTGAATTGCTTGGGTTCGTCACCTTGTTGAGTGCCGCCACCGCAACCCGCGGCGGTAATGAGCAATCCCAGGGCCAGGACTGCACACAGGGCCAGTGTCAACATCCTTTTCATTACAAGTATCCCCTCCAATAAATTAAAATTTGGTTAGTCCGTCCGCATCCTGGCCATCAGCATACCACATTGAATTATGTAGAAAATAAACCGATGAACCTAAATGCACTTTGTCTAATATTAACACAAAAATGAATTCTTTTGACTCCCAATATGTTGCCAAATCAGCGCCAGGAACTCAGATAACTATCTAATAAATCGATTACAGTGAACAACAAAAAGCCCATGAAGCTCAATACAACAATCCCCCCGTACATGTCCAGGTAATCAACCCGCAGCCAGGCGTCCATAATAAAATACCCCATTCCAAACTCGGTACCAAAGGTTTCAGTAAAGAACAGGATTGACACCGCGGTTCCCAATGCCAGACGGGTGGCGGTTAAAACCTCGGAAAGCGATGCCGGCAGTATAATCTCGGTAAATACCTGCAGCCTGCTGGCACCCAAAGAACGGAGGGAGCGGAAGATCTCCTGGGGAATGCTCCTTACCGCATCTCGGGAGGTAACAATGATCTGGAAAACAACAATCAGAACAATCATGATCAGCTTGGAGGCTTCACCCAGTCCAAACAGCAGCATCACAATCGGAAGTAAAGCCAGCTTGGGGACCGGGTAGGTAAAATACACCAGAGGCGAAAGGAGCCGGTTGACTCGTTCAAAAGCTCCCATCAGATAACCGAGCGGAACCCCGATCAGGATGGACACCATGATCCCCCCCATAATACGCCCCAGGCTGTAGAGGACATGGACTTCCATCCGGGTTGAAAATACCTCGGCAATATTAATAAATACCGCGAATGGCGAGGGAATAATCGGCAGTCTGAGCAGCCAGGAAACCAACCACCACCCAACAAGTACGACGACCAGGCTGTACAATGCCCCCTGCCATTTCTCTTTTGACGGCACCGAAATCATCCTTTGCTCAATAGGCTGCGCAAATGCATCGACATCTCGTGATACTCATCTTTGAACTGTAGTTTATCCTTATGAAAGCACGGGTTATCGGCAACCTCCAGTATCCTTCCGGGAGACGGCGAAAATACAGCCACCTTACGCCCCAGGTACAGAGCTTCGTCAACGCTGTGGGTAACAAAGACCGTATTTACAGGGTTTTTCTGCCAGGTCTCCAAAAACAGTTCCTGGATCTCTTCCCGGGTAATCGCATCCAGTGCCGAGAACGGCTCGTCCATTAAGAGCAGATCGGGTTTAAGCATGAAGGCCCGGGCAATAGCCACCCGCTGTTGCTGGCCGCCGCTCAGTTCCTTGGGGTATCTGTTCAGCAGATCATCTATACCCAGCTGCTGGAGCAGGTGGCGGCCATCTTCGTTTAACCCGGTGTGACCGTATTTGATCTTTAAGCCCAAGGTGACATTCTGGTATACCGTCTTCCAGGGCAGCAGTCCATAATTTTGCAGGATCAAACCTATCCGCTGGGTACGGGGATTTACCGGTTTCCCGTTAATCAACACGCTGCCCTCAAAATCAGTCAGGATGCCGGACAGAACGTAGAGCAGGGTCGATTTCCCGCAGCCGGACGGCCCGATAACAGTGTAGAGGTCTCCGGCTGCCATGTTTATATTTACTTTATTGAGGGCCTGAACCTCCCCACGGTTGCTCTTGTATTTGACTGATAGATCCTTGACTGCAATCACGTTATCTACCTCAGTATCTCAACATCCACTAAGTCCTGGTATTCATAGCTGTCCGTAATCAGGTTTTTCGCTTGCATCCACTCCACAACATCGGCCACAATCGCCGGGTCCGGCGCTTCCGCTGGCTGGTAGGCGGGAAGCTCAAGGGAATCCTTTAATGCAGCCGGAAAACTCTGGACTTCGATAATGTAATCTGCATAACTGGATACCGGCTCAGCTTTCAGGTATTCCACCGCCTGGTTGTAGGCCCGGAAAACCGCCTTGATCTCTTCCGGGTTCTGCTGCAGGCTCTTAGCCGTAAAGGCTATCGCGCCGGCCTTGTTGGCCATCTGGTCAGTGCTGGCCAGGACCCTCGCCCCGTTTTTTACACCCAAACCTGCCAAAGGTTCGGGAAGAATCGCAGCATCAATCCTGCCGCCCTGGAGCATCTCCAACCGGGTGGGCAGTGGCGGAATGACTGTCTTCTTGACATCTTCCGATTTTAACCCGGCTGACTCCAGCATCTTGTCGGCGGTGTACTCCATGATGGTATTGGAAGACAGACCGATGCTTCTCCTCTTAAGCCCGGTAATGGTTTCAATACCGGAATCCTTACCGGCCATCAGTTTTATGTCGCCATCATTCCTGGATATTATCTTGAGGTCAGTGCCTCCTTCATTGGAAAAGACAACCGCCAGAACGTCGGTGATAACTCCATCCAGTTGACCACTCTGTAAGGCGCTGTCCCGATCTTTGGCACTCTTGAAATGCAGAATCTTGACCTCGACTCCCTGTTGCTCAAAATAACCATTTTTCTGAGCCATTATAAACGGGATTGACTCCACATCCGGCATAACCCCAATGGTTATGGTTTTCCGGGAGCCTTGGCCTTCGTTAGCCGGCGGTTCCCCACCGTTACAACCGGTCAGCCCCAGGCCAATGATGAGAGCGAGGAGACACACCATTACTCTTTTCACTGCAATCACTCTTTCATAAACGAAATTGGCCATTTCCGGCCTGTCTTTAAAGATTATAGCTTATCTGTGCTCAAAACTGCATCCGATTCCCGGCTCTAACAGCTAAAAGTAAAAATCCGGTCCTCCGAAAACCGGCATTATTAATGGTATTGGCCCAGACCTGGATGGTCCGCGACGCTGCAGGCGTCACCGGGTAAAACGTAATTCCAGGGCCATCAACCAGCGTTTATGGTAGCGTCACGGTATCAAAGGCTACGGCCTTAACAAATGTTCATCAGGTTGCTAGGCTCCGGGGCTAGATTGATAATCTGGCACCCTGGCTTTGCTCTGGCGCAGACTCCCAATCTGAGCCGCCAGCATTCCGGAAAGCATCAGCACACACCCCATAATCTCCGGTCCCCCCATCCTCTCATCAAGCAACAGGTATCCTCCAAGGGCAGCAAAAACGGTTTCCATACTCATGATGATGGCAGCATGAGCGGGGGGCGCGTATTTTTGCCCTATGGCCTGCAGGGTGTAGGCAATCCCGGTTGAGCAGATTCCGCCATATAGGATGGGTATATACGCGGCGAGAATATCTGCCCAGACAATGTTTTCGGTTACGGCTGCAGTCGCCATACTGAGGATGGAGCAGGTGAGGAACTGAAGGCATGAGAGCATTAACACATCCACCCGGCGGGAAAAATACCCGATCACCAGGATATGACAGGTCCAGAACAACGCCCCAATCAGCTCCAGCATGTCCCCATACTGAATAGTCATGGACTCTTTGACGCACAGGAGATAAAGACCGGAGGCGGCCAGAGCGCACCCCACCCAGGTACCTTTTCCAGTCACTTGCCGCAGGAATATACCCACCACTGGAACCAACACGACATACAATCCTGTTACAAAAGCCGCTTTGCCTGCTGTGGTATAAATAAGGCCTACCTGCTGCAGAGAAACCCCCGAAAAAAGGATCAAGCCTGCCAGAAGTCCTGGTAAAACCGCACTCTTTAACTCGGTACGGGAATTCCCGGAATCATTACGGAAAAAAATTATGAGCGGAACCAGGGACAGGCTGCCCAGGAAAAACCTCACGCCATTGAACGTATAAGGACCCACATAATCCATGCCCACCCTCTGGGCTACGAAAGCTACTCCCCATATAGCCGCCGTAATCAGGAGCAGAAAGTTAGCTTTTATGACATTCATTAGTTAACTCCTATTAAGTATGACTCCCGGCCAAGGTGTCAAGATACCTGCTGTTATATGTGCAGTTAAAATGCCTCACTGGTTACGTCTCCTGAAGAAGCCCCCCAAGATCATTTACCGGAGGGCGAAACGCAATGACACGCCAGAATGGATAACCAGGCACTTTTGTATTTTAACACTTTATCCTGCACTTTCGAAAAACGAAAACCGGTTATATAACCGGTTTT
>DCTH01000110.1 GCA_002329495.1 Syntrophothermus sp. UBA1445
CGAGTCCGGGCATCAGGCAACATCTGGTCCAGAGCCGCCTCAATCATATCTCTCCGATTCTTCAGTTCCTTTTCAAACTCCATAACCGACTCCTTTATCAGCACCGTTTAGGAAGTTGCCAGTACAACTTTGGTCACCTCAGACCACAAGTACACTATAACGTGATTATTTCCCGAATGCCAGGAAAACGAAAGAACAATTTGGCACAATTTTTAGCTGATACACGTAGAATATCTACAAAAATGATGAGAGGGTGAACTAAATGCTTACCAAAACCAAAATCACCGACGAGCAGCTCCTGGTCTTGGCTGGAATTACCGCCGCCTTACTCACTCGGGAACTGAAAAAGAAGGATCTGGAAGTCCTGGGCAATCTCCTTCTGGCCCTGGGCTCCCTGCTAACTACCGCCGCTGCCAAGAGATAAAGGTTTTTACTCTCGCATACTGGCTGACACTCGCCATTGGTTGTTTCAATATGGCAAACGGAACAGATACTCTTGTGCAATACTGTCATTATTGTCTCATGCCGTGACTCATATTGTGTCTAATTGCATCTAGCGTTATACTTATAATCAGCAATCGTCAAGGAGGCAGTCATGAACAACAAGGAACTGCGGCGCAAGTGGGAGGATCTCCACAAAGACCCGGAAAACCGGGTTACATTACGGCCGGAAATCCGGGACTCGTGGGAACGTAGTTTTCAATATCGCGTCAACCCGTTTCTGAAAGAAAATCCATACGTGCTTAATGGTTCCGACTTTCAACAGGCTCTTGAACACGCCAGTTACCTGGTGGAGACATCCCAGCCGGTTATGAACATCCTTTCGGAGTTCGTAGCCGGAACTGGTTTTATTGTGTTGTTAACTGATGCCAACTACTGCCTGTTGAAAATCTCCGGGGACGATGAAACCGTTAAGTGGGCTAACCGGGGTCTCCTGGTTGAAGGTTCGATGTGGTCCGAAGATCTGGTCGGCACCAACGGTTGTGCCCTTAGTATTGCCCTGGCTCGACCCATCTCGGTTTACGGTTACGAACATTTTAATCTATTTTCTCATATAGCCACCAGTTCTTTTGCCCCCATACTTGATCAAGGTAAGATTGTGGGCAGTCTTGGTATGGTAGCGCCTTATGACAAGGTTAGCAATCATTCATTGGGAATGGTGGTTGCTTCTGCTATGCACATCCAATCCAAGATGAACCTGGAACGCGCCACGCGTTATCACGAAGTAATAATGGACTCTATGTCTGAAGGGGTAATGGTAGTAGATTACAATGGCATAATAACCTACATGAACGGCAACTGTGCCCGGTTTCTGCAGAAACAGGACCAGACTGTTATTGGTCGTCATATATATGACCTGCTGGGATACAGTCCTGATAACCAGTATTTTATCAATATTGTCACCCAGGGTCGGGTGATCACCGATGAAACCGTTTTGCTTACCATAGGCAAGGACAAGGTACAATGCAACATTACCTGCAATCCGCTCAACAATCCGGACCCTTCGGATGCCGGGACGGTGGTCATCATTCGGGAGATCCATCGGATCAACCGTTTAGTGCGCAACTGGATCGGCGGGGGAGCCAAAATGACCTTTCATGATATTGTGGGTAACAATGCCAAGTTTCAGCAGGTTATCAACATCGCCACCGCAGCAGCCTCATCATGCTCCAATGTCTTACTGCTGGGGGAGAGCGGCACGGGAAAGGACATAATTGCTCAAGCCATGCATAACGCCAGTCCCCGCCGCAATAACCCATTTCTGGCCATCAATTGTGCTGCATTGCCACGGGAACTGATTGCCAGTGAACTCTTTGGTTACGAGGAAGGGGCGTTTACTGGCGCCAAAAAGGGAGGCAATATCGGTAAATTTGAGTTGGCTGACCAGGGGACGATATTCCTGGACGAGATTGGTGATATGCCCCTCGACCTGCAAGCCTCCCTGCTCCGGGTATTGGAAGAGAAAAGTGTTATCCGGCTAGGGGGCAATAAACTGATTCCGGTCAATGTCAGAGTCATTGCTGCTACCAACAAAGACTTGGATCTGGAAATCAGTCGTAACCGGTTCCGTCGTGATCTGTACTACCGTTTGGGAGTAATCCGGATTACTATTCCTCCACTAAGGGAACGCCCTGATGATATCCAGTTACTGGCGCAGTACCTGACGGAGAGCATATGTAAACGCATCAATAAACCGCCCATGAAACTGGCACCAGAGGTTATCGATGCCTTTCTGAACTTTGATTGGCAGGGCAACGTCAGAGAGATGCAAAATGTGCTGGAAGGTGCGATTCAACTCGCAACCGGTCCAGTTATTACCTACGATCTGGTGCGGGATTACTTCAGTCAGTCCGGTGACCTGTCTCCGGAACCACTACTGAGGCATGACAATGAAGACCTTACCATCTCGGCGGTTGAAAAACAGATGATTCAACACTACCTGGAGAAATATAAATACAATAAGACGGAAGCAGCCAAGGCCCTGGGGATGTCACGCCGCACCTTATACCGCCGTTTAAAGGAATACAATTTATTGTAGCCCCTCCCGAGTCACTGGTATTGCAAAATATGTTGATACTGTATAATGTTGTGTATATAACATGCTTCATATTCCCAGTCAATACAGCCTGGTCTGTTTCCACACACCCCTTGGGAGGCCATAATGAAAAATCAAAACCATACCGGTGATCAACCCCCTCACGGGTTGGCAGATATTCGTGATGAAATCATTGTACTGGATAATCCGGAAATGATTCATAACAGCTCGGAGGACTTATTTAGAACCCTGTTTGTCAGTTCACCCATCGGAATTTTCATTGTTCAGGATGGCAGGTTCCAGGCGGTTAACCCCCAGTTCCAGGTTCTAACCGGCTTCAGCCGAAGGGAGTTGTATAATCTTGACTCTATGACCATTGTCTTCCCCGATGATCGCGATTTCGTGCGGCAAAACGCCACGCGTATGCTGAAGGGACAGCAGACCACCCCTTACGAGTACAGAATTATAACCAAGGATGGAAGTATAAAATGGATTCTGGAGACCGTGGCGGCAATTCAATATAACGGCCGTCCGGCTTCGCTGGGCAACTTCATGGACATTCAAAGTCTTAAACAAACTGAAGAAAAACTTCGCTTCCTCAGCATGCATGACCCATTAACCGGGCTCTACAACCGTATGTATTTTGAAGAAGAGATGAACCGTATCCAATCCGGCCGTTTCTACCCGGTTGGACTTCTGGTATGCGACATTGATGGTTTAAAGCTGGTAAATGACACCCTGGGACACGATTCTGGTGACCTGTTGTTGATTTCCGCTTCCAAAGCCATAAAGAAAGCGTTTCGTGAGAGTGATGTGGTGGCCCGGGTGGGAGGAGACGAGTTTGCCATACTGCTTCCCAATGCTCCCCCGCCGGCAGTCGAAAAAGCCTATCAGCGGATTGACAACGCCATAAAAGAATACAATTTGAGCCAAAAAGTACCCCCGCTCAGTATCTCCTGCGGCTATGCCACAGGAATGAAACCATCCACCAGCATGATTGATCTTTTCCGGGAAGCCGATAATAACATGTACCGTGAAAAACGGAGCCGACGACAAACTGTCCGATCCTTGATATTGAGCAGATACATTGAGGTACTACGGGAGTTGGACTTTGCCGCAGATGGACACCTTGAGCGTTTACGACAGCTGGTTGTCGCTCTGGGTGCAGCAGCGGGATTAAATGATCACGCCATATCCAGACTGACCCTCCTGGCCGAATACCATGACATTGGTAAGGTTGGTGTGGACAGTCAAATTGTATTCAAACCGGCCATGCTAACCCCAGAAGAGATGATTGAAATTCGCCGCCACTGTGAGATTGGTCACCGGATAGCCCTGATTTCCCCGGATCTGGTGCCCATCTCCGACCTGATACTGAAGCATCACGAGTGGTGGAATGGAGGCGGGTATCCGCTGGGGTTACGCGGAGAGGAAATCCCGGTCGAATGCCGAATTCTGGTCATCACCGACGCTTATGATGTAATGACCAGTAATCGCCCGTACAAAAAACCGCTGCCGCACGACGAGGCCCTGGCCGAGTTGCGTAAGTGCTCCGCTACTCAGTTTGATCCCCACCTGGTGGATCTGTTCTTAAATCTTCCGCAGCATGCATTACCAGCCCCTGTCTGATTCCCTTGTCGAGTCATTCTAAAAAGTATAATATTTAATCCAAGGAGGATTAATGAAATGTTTGAAACTATTCGACCCGGTTTATATCGGTTAGAGATACCCCTGCCTGGTAATCCACTGAAAGCAGTCAACTCTTACGTTTTCAAGACCCCTGATCGCAATCTGATCGTCGATACCGGTATGAACCGTCAGGAATGCCTCGACGCCATGATGACCGGCCTCAAAGAACTCGATATTGACTTGGCGGTTACTGACCTATTTATAACCCACTTGCATGCTGATCATTCGGGACTCATATCCCATCTGGCAACAGAAACCTCTAAGGTTTACTGCAGCCAGATAGATGCCGGTATCATCAATTCTTCGGATGGCTGGGAAGACATGCTGGTTTATGCCATCCGCAGCGGATTTCCCGATGACATGGATGCCATAAAACAGCACCCGGGATTCAAATATGGGGTCCGCAAATTGATTGACTTCACCATAGTCGCAGACGGAGACCTGATCAGTATAGGTGACTACAATTTCCGGTGTGTATCCACTCCCGGCCATACCCCGGGCCATCTTTGCCTCTATGATCAGGACCAAAAGATCCTGATTTCCGGAGATCACATTCTGGGCAAGATCACGCCCAACATCTCCGTGTTTGCTGATGACCTGAATCCTTTACAAGACTACCTCGATAGCCTCAGCAAGATCTACGGCCTGGAGGTAGATCATGTTTTCCCGGCTCACCGGTTTCTCTTTGACAACTGCCGGGGCAGGATCGATCAATTGCGACAGCATCACCAAAACCGGGCCAATGCCATTTTATCAGTGCTTAAGAAAGGTCCGCAAAATGCATTCGACATTGCTTCGCAGCTTAAATGGGATTTAAGCTACAAAGACTGGGACCAATTCCCCATCACTCAAAAGTGGTTTGCCACCGGGGAGGTTATTTCGCATTTGAATTACCTGAAGGCACTGGGCCAGGTTAAACAAGACCTGAGTACCGATACCATCAAATTCAGCTTGATGTGATGGTGTTCTTAGTCGTTTTTGACAATTAACACCTCACAGCAATCATCCCCATGGTTTAGATTCTTGAGGTGCTGCACCGATACCGAAATGGTTCTGGCGAACAATCCCTGGGCCAGCTGTTCATACGAATAAACCGTAACAATGCCGCAATCGGCTACACCAGCTTTGGCAATCATTTTCTGGGTTTCACAATCGGTAACCCTGAGTCTGATGGTGTTACCTTCCAGGGATATCTGCCGGCCTTCCGTTTTAAGTATCTGACCCATGATATTAATGGCTTCAATATAACTCTCCGGCCAGACTGGATCAGGTATATAATCAGTGCGTAGTTTTTTGCCAAAGACATAAGAAAAATGGCGCCATGCCTCTACATCGAGCTCCCAGGCCTTTTCAATCCCCAACCTTTTCGCAGCTCCCAGAAACCAGCCCCCATCCAGGCGAGTAACTGCATACTGAGCAATATCCAACAACTGTTCGTTCGACAGACCCAAGTGAAATCATCTCCTTAATTAAACAATTTGATTACGGCAATAAGTTCTATGCTTCTATTATCGGTCTTTAACAGA
>DCTH01000148.1:0-154 GCA_002329495.1 Syntrophothermus sp. UBA1445
GTTGGTAGCCATACCCACCGCAATCCCGGTCGAGCCGTTGATCAGCAGATTGGGAATCCGGGCCGGAAGTACCACCGGTTCCTGACGGGTGGAATCGTAATTATCCATAAAATCAACTGAGTCTTTATCTATATCAACCAGCATTTCGCCGGCG
>DCTH01000148.1:185-5040 GCA_002329495.1 Syntrophothermus sp. UBA1445
CCCCAGTTGCCCTGCCCGTCAATCAAGGGGTAACGAGTAGCAAAATCCTGCACCATGCGGACGGCTGCATCATAAACCGAGCTATCACCGTGAGGATGATATTTGCCCAAGACTTCGCCCACCAGATAGGCTGACTTGCGATAGGGTTTATCCCATCCGATTCCCAGATCATGCAGGGCATACAGGATGCGCCGGTGTACCGGCTTCAGGCCATCCCGAACGTCAGGCAGTGCCCGAGCTACAATGACACTCATGGCGTAATCCATAAACGAGGATTCCATTTCCGCGGCCATGCTGACCGGGACCACATTCTCAAACAGATTCATACGATTTCTCTCCTACTCGTTAAATGTCAATGTTGGTTGCCTTTCTGGCGTTCTCGGTTATAAATTTCCGGCGTTCCTCAGGGCGTGAGCCCATGAAGAGGGTACATAAGGAGTCCACTTCCTCCGCCATCTCAATGTTTACCTGCTTCAGGCTGCGGAGTTCGGGATTCATGGTGGTTTGCCACAACTGTTCCGGATTCATTTCCCCCAGACCCTTGAAACGGGATATAACTGGTTTACTGCGGTGCTTTTTAAGGTACTGTTGCAGTTCTGCATCGGAATAGAGATAGACGTCCTTTTTCCCTTCCCTGATTTTAAACAATGGTGGTTGAGCTATGTAAACGTAACCGTGCTTGATTAATTTCGGCAGGTGTCTATATAGGAAGGTCAAGAGCAGAATGCGGATATGAGCTCCGTCAACATCAGCATCAGTCATGATTATCAGCTTGTGATAACGCGCCTGGTTGATATCAAAGTCTTCAGCAATACCGGTTCCCATGGCGGTAATGATAGCCTGGATCTCTTCATTGGAAAGCAGCTTGTCGATGCGGGCTTTCTCCGCATTAATGATCTTGCCGCGCAGGGGAAGTATGGCTTGAAAACGCCGGTCCCGACCCTGTTTGGCAGAACCACCGGCAGAATCACCTTCAACAATAAATAATTCGCTTTCGGCAGGAACTTTGCTCGTGCAATCCGCCAGCTTGCCGGGAAGAGATGCGCTCTCCAGGGCCCCCTTGCGGCGTACCAGTTCCTTGGCCTTGCGGGCCGCAATCCGTGAGCGGGAGGCGGTCAAGGCCTTATCAACAATCTTTTTGGCCACCGTTGGATTGGCTGCCATGTAATCTCCCAGGCCTTCTCCCATGATAGTCTCCACGATACCACGGATCTCGGTATTGCCCAGCTTGGTCTTGGTCTGGNNCTTGGTCTGGCCTTCAAACTGAGGTTCCATGATCTTGACACTGATGACACAGGTCAACCCGTCGCGCACATCCTCACCCAGGAGGTTTTGCTCGTTTTCCTTAACCAGATTGGCCTTGCGGGCGTAATCGTTAACCAGGCGCGTCAATGCTGTCCGTACCCCGGTCTCATGAGTGCCGCCCTCAGTGGTACGAATGTTGTTGGCAAAAGAGTAGAGGTTTTCCGAATACCCGTCATTATATTGGATCGCAACCTCAACCTCGGTGCCGTTGCGCTCACCCTTGATGAAAATAGGGGGATGGACCGGGTCCTTATTGGCGTTCAGGAACTTTACGTAATCGACAATTCCGCCTTCCTGAATGAAAGTGTGCTGCTGTCCGCTTCGCTCATCCAGGAATTTGATTTTGAGCTTGCGGTTAAGATAAGCCAGTTCCTTTAGTCTCTGGATCAAAACCGCGTTGTCCAGCTCCACGGTCTCAAATACCTCTTTGTCCGGCCAGAATCTGATCCGGGTTCCGGTCCCGCGGACCTTACCCTTGACCGCTAGAGGGGCTAACGGTTCCCCGTGGCTGAACTCCTGAAAGTGCTCCTTGCCATCTCTCTTAACCCATACCTGCAGTCTCTCTGATANNGACTGAAAGCCCAACCCCGTGCAGGCCGCCCGAAACAGTATAGCTGCCGCTCCCGAACTTCCCACCCGCATGGAGTACGGTCATAGTGAGTTCCAGGGCAGGCTTACCTGTCTGTGTGTGTATGCCAACCGGGATCCCCCGGCCATTATCCTCGACTGTTACCGAATGATCTCTATGACAGGTGACGGAAATCTCCGTACAGTACCCGGCCAGGGCCTCGTCTATACTGTTGTCCACCACCTCATAAACAAGGTGATGCAGTCCCCGGGGGCCANNGGCCGCTTGCGGACCGCCTCGAGCCCCTCCAGAACCTGGATCTGATCGGCATTGTAGTCATGGTTGTCTGTCAATTCAAACCTCCTGATGCAAATCTATGAAATGAGTGAGCGACGATAATATAGTACCATTATTACGCTGCTTGATACAAAGTGATCAAGGACGGATTATTTCGAGACTAAACGATTAATTCTTCCTGAGATAATTTCACTAACCTCCCATAGATTCCTTCATCCGGTTGCTCAATTATGACATGCGAACCCGGTAACCAATAACAATGCCTTGACACTCGATCGAAAATGCGAAACGATTAAAAACAGGATGGAGGGACAGGTTTGCCGTCCAACCTTTTGCGGGACAGCAAACCTGTCCCCCTGTACTTCTGGACGTCAGGCTCCGTCAGGGAAAAAATTTGCGCACCATACTTCAACAGGTAACGCCATGAGAGGTATTTATGAATTATCAGATTAATACGATGTATTTCAGCGCCACAGGTACGACTAAGACAGTAGTAGACCGGATTGCCGTCCAGATAGCGGGTAAAACAGGCAGACCGGTTAAGATAAATAATTATGATTTTACCTTACCCGCAGGTCGCAAAGAAACCAGGTCTTTTACGAAAGAAGACCTGCTCATAATCGGAGTACCCGTATATGCAGGAAGAGTACCCAATGTCCTGGTAAAGTACCTGAATACCATTACCGGCCACGGGGCATTGGCTGTCCCGGTAGTCTTATTTGGGAACCGGGATTATGACGACGCTTTGTTGGAGCTAAAAGACATTCTTGAGGAGCATGGCTTTACGGCTATAGCCGCCGGAGCCTTTGTGGGCGAGCACTCATTCTCCAAAACCCTCGGCGCTGGCCGGCCTGATGAAAAAGATATGCTGCTGGTGGATCGTTTTGCCCAAAAGATATATCAGAAACTGACTACTCCGGTTATAAGTAGTCCTGTCGAGGTCAAAGGCAACCGGCCTTACCGGAAGTATTATGCGCCTAAAGACGAGAATGGGGAAGTGGTTAAGGACTTCCGGCTGATCAGTCCCGAAACCAGTGAGGACTGCATTGACTGTAAAACCTGCGTCGAGGTCTGCCCAATGGGTTCCATTGACTATGAACATGTGTCCCAGCTAAATGGAATCTGCATTAAGTGCTGCGCCTGTATCAAGAAATGTCCCACCCAGGCCAAGCAATTCACCGACGCCAGGTTCCTGCATCACAAACATGAACTCGAAGCAGCATTTGGTCGTCGAACTGAACCAGAATGGTTNNTTCGTATAATCTTATTTGACGAGATTGAAACGGGGGACAGGTTCTAATTTCAAGGACCCCGGGTCAGATGATACACGGAATCGGACCCCTCGCATCATTCCCTAAATGGATGCAAGAGGTCTGATTTCATGCATATTGGGACGTCCCATTTTCAAAGGAGGAGAGGAAATGACTCGGGAAATCAAAACCGTCTCTATTATCGGTTTGGGAGCATTGGGCATCTTATATGCCAGGCATTTGTCGCAAAAAATGCCGTTGGAGGATCTGCGAATCATTGCCGATCAGGAGAGAATAAGAAGATATGAACAGGACCAGGTATATTGTAATGGGCAAAGGTGCCGGTTTCATTACATAACCCCCGAAAAGGCCGGCGATCCCGCGGATCTGGTAATCTTTGCTGTGAAGTATAATGATCTGGACAAAGCCATCGACGCGGTTCGAAATCAGGTGGGGGAGCACACCATCATAATATCAACCCTGAACNNCCAGCGAAACCATAATTGGCGAGAGATACGGGATGGACAGGATGCTGTACTGTGTGGCTCAGGGCATGGACGCGGTGAAGGTTGGGAACCAGATGACGTATGCAAATATGGGAATTCTCTGCATTGGGGACCTGGAACCAGGCACCATCTCGGCGAAGGTTAAGATGCTGGCCGAATTCTTTGATAAAGTAGATATGCCTTATGAGATTGACACCAATATGTATAAGAGACTATGGGGAAAGCTGATGCTCAATGTTGGCGTCAATCAAACGGTGGCGGTTTATGAAGGAGACTATGGACTGATACAAAGGGAAGGACCCGCCAGGGAAACCTTGATCGCGGCCATGAAGGAGGTCATACTGCTATCCAAAAAAGAGGGTATTAACCTAAACGAGGACGATCTGAATTACTGGCTGAAATTGCTTGGTACGCTAAATCCCAAAGGCAAGCCGTCACTCCGGCAGGACCTGGAGGCCAAACGGCACTGCAGAGTAGAACTGTTTGCGGGCACGATAGTGAAACTTGGGAAAAAACACGGCATACCTACACCGGTAAACCAGGAACTCTATGACAAAATAAAACTCATAGAAAGCACTTTCTAGAAGTGAGCAGTTACTCGGCTTACATTGGATATAATTCCAAAAAAATTCTTTTACATCTTTATTTTTATCTGCTATAATCACTACAATGGCATAGAATTTTACCTTTCGATCTTAACGGACCTGCCAGGGGGGCGTACAGAAGGTTGTCTGACTGGCACCAAGGGTTCTTAAGATAAGTAGTCGGGCGTACAGGAGTTGTCCGGTTACAAACCTAATCACAGGTTCCCTTATAAGGGGCCTGTATTAGCGTAAGCATTATCCCTCCGCTTGAAAAGAGCGGGGGGATTTTTATTTCTTGGATTAGAAACGAAGTCGGGTAAGGCTGACAAAAAACCAGGATGGGCA
>DCTH01000163.1 GCA_002329495.1 Syntrophothermus sp. UBA1445
GGTCTTACCAGTCTGACGGTCACCGATTATAAGCTCACGTTGGCCCCTGCCGATGGGAACCATGGAGTCGATAGCCTTTAGACCCGTCTGCATCGGAGTATTAACTGGCGCCCGTTTTACCACCCCGGGGGCTACTCGTTCCACCGGACGGTATTTGTCGGTATTAATTGGTCCCTTGCCGTCAATCGGCTGACCCAGAGCATTCACCACCCGGCCCAGCATGGCCTTACCACAGGGTACGGACATGATAGTTCCGGTCCCCTTAACCATACTGCCTTCTTTTATGTGTGAATACTCACCAAGTAACACGGCACCGACGTTGTCTTCCTCAAGGTTCAGTACCATCCCGTAGGTACCGCCCTGGAATTCCAACAATTCTCCGGCCATGGCATTCTGCAGACCATAGATCCTCGCAATACCGTCACCAACAAAGATGACGGTACCAACGTTGCTGACTTCGACCTCAGATTGGTAGCGCTCTATTTGCTGTTTTAGAATAGCGCTAATCTCTTCNNCTCTTCCGGTCTAATACTCATTTAATACCTCACCCCTATCTAGCTGATCTTAACTTTTTTGAGGCTTGATTTTAGCATGTCAAGTTTCTTTACAACGCTGGCATCAATAACCCTATCTCCTATCCGGACCTTGACCCCGCCAATTAACGAAGGATCCACAGTCAGCAGTACTCTGACCTTTTTGCCGGTTGCTTCTGAAAGGGTTTTTTCCAGTTGCGCAAGGTCTTGTTCGTTAACATGCTTGGCTGATGTTATTTCCGCCTTAAGGATATTCTTGCTTTCATCAGCCATTGTCTGATACTCTTCAAACATTACTCCCAGGTGATCCGCTCTTCTCTTGTCCATAACCAGGTTCAGGAAATTCAAGGTGCTTGCTGAAACCCGGTCTGCAAACAACTGGGACAGGACATCTTTCTTCTCCTGAGGGGGTACCAGCACATGAAACATAAACGCTTTGAGATCCTCATGGGACATAATAACGTCCACAACTTCACCCAATTCCTTCTGGAACTCAAAAATTTTGTTCTGCTCCTGGGCGATGGCGAAAAAGGCCTCTGCATAGCGCCTACCGACACTCTTGTTTAACATAGCAAATCTCCCGCATCCTTGATAAAGTCTTTGACCATCGTCTGGTGATCTTCTTCAGTTAACGTCCTGCCCAAAACTTTTTCTGCGGCCATGATCGCCAGCGTAGCTGCGGTATCGCGCAATTCCGAGAGAGCCTGTTCTTTTTCCGCTTGGATCTCAGCAATAGCCTTGTTCTTATGAGCGGTTGCTTCGNNTTGGATATTATGTCGTTCTTGGTTTCTTCTGCAATTTGAGTACCCCGGGCCACGATCTCCTGAGCCTCTCTGCGGGCCTCAGCCAGTTCGGTTGCCGAGTCCTTCCGCATCTGCTCAACTTCAACCAATAATTCCTCAGCATGTTTCAAAGAACTTTCGATAGTGTTGGTCCGCTCTTCCAACATATTACTGACAGGATTGAAACCAAATTTATATAGTATGGCTAGCAACAGGAAAAAGTTGACCGCGGTCCACCCTATCTTGGCTATATCGGGAAAAGGTGGTACTCCTTCCTCCGATGCTAAACAGGAGGTTGCCAATCCCATTACGATGAGCATGCTCAGGAGTAGGACCGCCAGGGCTAACCATTTTCTTCTTCTCACAGGCATGTCTACCTCCATTCGTATACGGTAAGATAGTTTTGTGGGCGATGAGTTCATCCCAACGTGTACTCTCATCGCCCAAACTACGCGTTAGACTCCCACTGTCTGCTGATGTTATTAAATCTTACCCACTAGCATGAACGCGATGAGCAGGCCATAAATAGTTAGGGTCTCGATAAAAGCAAGTGTGATGAACAGCAGGGTTCTAACTTGGTCTGCGATTTCGGGCTGCCGGGCAATACTCTCTAGAGCTTTTCCCCCGACGATACCTTGTCCGATTCCACCGCCCAGAGCTCCAACGGCAACGGCGAGACCGGCACCAATAGCGAACATCCCTTCCATTACATTTCCCTCCTTTCATGCTTCAGTGAATGTTGCATTTCATGTCTTCACTGATCCGAATAATAACATTTACTGTGAAAGTTTAGTGGCCCTCTCCGGTGGCCGCTCCGATGTAACTCGATGCCAGAATGGTAAACACTATGGCCTGGATTGCGCCTGTCAGCACTCCCAGGGCCATCATAGGCATCGGTATAAGAAACGGAGCCATCATCAGCAGAAAGCCAATTATCATTTCTTCGCCAAAAACGTTACCAAATAGACGGAGCGTCAGAGACAGTGGACGAGCTACTTCTTCAAGGATGTTTAACGGCAGCATTAACGGCATTGGCTTAATAAAGTGTCCGAAATAATGCATTTTGTGTTCTCTGAAACCGGCGATCTGAACCGTAAAGAACACAATAATCGCCAGTGTGGCTGTAATGTTCCAGTCACTGGTGGGCGCCTTAAAACCGTCAATATAAGCTGCACCTGGGATTAAACCACTGTAGTTACACACCAGTATGAACAGGAAAAAAGTTGACAATAATGGGGCCCATTTCTTGGCCACCGACTCACCCAACATCTGCCCAAAGAAATCGAAGGTCCATTGAACTACCATTTCAAACGCATTTTGTAACCCCCGGGGGACCCTCTCCATCTTTCGGGTTGCAAAATACGCGAACAGCCCAATGATAAGAATTATGGCCCACTCGGTAACAATCAGATCTGGCACTGGCAACTTGTCCGCTATTGTGAACAGTGGCTCTGTCAAAGACAACGCTGATGCAAATATCACTACTTCCCCCCCTTTCTTTTTTGAATTTGTTATACCCGCTCAGTACCGTCCTCCAGGTCCGTTAACCAAACGTTCAAAGAATGCTCGATTACCTCGACTTGCGACCAGAAAGACCAGACTACCGAGGACCATCCCACCCAGAATACCAATTATTAAATCTAACCCTTTAA
The DNA here is from genome assembly GCA_002329495.1 of Syntrophothermus sp. UBA1445. Lineage (GTDB taxonomy): Bacteria > Bacillota > Syntrophomonadia > Syntrophomonadales > DTU052 > DTU052. The sequence goes on from DCTH01000163.1 coordinate 2,968, forward strand.
GCCAGGTAAGCAACCCCAAAAGCACTGTCAGACCAGCTATTCTTCCCATGTATCTGACAACCATATGCTTGGCAGCCTCCCGAGGCGGCATTTCTCTGGCCTTTTTGATCACCTTCAGGTTTAACCAGACTGATAGGCCGAATATTACCAAACCGATTGCAACACCTGTGATTATAATATTATACATCCTATGCAGCCCTCTAAGCGTAAGTTTAGTCTTTATGCCTGGTATCTGATTTATCCAACTCTGCTACCATTTTCTTGGCCTGGTCCAAGGCGGTGATTATCTCTTTACTGGGTGCATATTTCCGGCTGTCCTCTTCCTCTTCAACCCCGTTCTTATTGTTGGCACCGTTTCTGAATGCGTGATCATACATAATTTTCAGCCCGGTTGCTACCCCCAGCAGCAACAGAATCAGCATCAAGTAAGGCTCGGTTCCAAATCGCGAGTCCAGGTAGCTTCCGCCAAAATAACCTATAGCTACTGAAGCTGCAAAGCTGGTAGCCATTGAGAGGGCGTTACCCAGAGATGTGGCCCAATTACTGGTTCTTTTTGACATTTTTTCTCATTTTGCTCCCTGGTCATTATTGACCCAAATTTGATTTCTCTATCTGACGGCAAATTCCTCTTTTTTTCATGTTTTGAATAGTCTGAAATTTACCAGTTTCTGATACGCTAATGGTACGCTTATGGTACAAACTTTTATCATTCTCTGCACACCAACCAAATCCCTTTTTATAAGATCGGTTAGCCTGCTTCTTTTGCCAGGTAACCTTTCCGGCACAGCTTGTTAATATGCTTCTCGACCGCTTCCTCAATATCAACCTGATAATTCTCTTCCATCACGAACATCATGGAAACGGCTGTCTGAGCCACGTCCAGCAATTCGCTCATAATAACGGCTACGGTCTGTTGTTCATTTATATTAACTGTCTCCCCGCTTAATCCCCTTAACTTGCCGATAGCCTCAGCCAATTCCCCGGCTTCCTCCATGAGCTTCAGCGCGGTGGATTCCAGGGTGGGTGTCAGCCGGTTGAGCCGGGGAAGACTGATGGTCTTGGTCATCATGCTGCAGACCTCCCTTTAGATTCTGATTTCAACAACTTTAACTCCCGCCTCTTTAAAAATCCCCAACGCCCGGTCATCCTCAAAATCACCCTGGTGTACGACGCTTATTACCCCGGCGTTGACCAGCATCCGGGCACATAACATGCAGGGCTGATGAGTACAGTAGAGAACCGATCCGAGAGTGGATACCCCGTACCTGGCGGCGTTAATGATGGCATTCTGCTCCGCATGGACACCCCGGCATAATTCGTAACGGTGACCGGAAGGGATTTCCTGCTTCTGTCGGAGACAACCAACATCCAGACAGTGCGGAATCCCTTGTGGTGCCCCGTTATACCCGGTGGCAATTATCCTTTCTTCCCTCACCAGCAAGGCGCCCACGTTGCGTCGCAGGCAGGTGGAACGACTGGCTACCATCCTGGCAAGCCGGGAGAAGTATTCATCCCATGAAGGCCTTGCATTACTCATTTCCAATCCCGTTCCTCCTCGCCAAATAAAAAGAGCAAGCCCCAGTGTCGCCATTCGGTTGCGTCACAGCCTGGTACTTGCTCCACTAGTCTCAGTAACTGACGTCCTTTTTAAAATTTAGACCCCGTATAGAGGGTACTTTTTACAAATCCCTTCCACAATTGCGCGGGCCTCGGCCTGGCCTGATGGTTCTCTATGATTCAGGGCCAGGGATATGGCTTTGGCCAGTTCGACCATGTCGCCGGGTTTAAGCCCCCGGGAGGTGATTGCAGGAGTCCCGATCCTGATTCCACTGGTTATGGTGGGTTTTTGGGGGTCGAAAGGTATAGCATTCTTGTTGACAGTTATATTGACCTCTTCCAGCAATTGCTCGGCCTCTTTTCCAGTCAGGCCCTGGTTCCTTACATCAACCAGCATCAAGTGAGTATCGGTCCCCCCTGAAACCAGCCGGAAATTCTGCTTGTTAAGCTCATCGGCCAGAACTACAGCATTCTCGATCACATTTTTCTGGTAAGCGTAGAATTCCTCGGTCATGGCCTCTTTTAAGCACACCGCCTTGGCAGCAATCACGTGCATCAAGGGCCCGCCCTGGATCCCGGGAAACACCGCTTTATCGACCTTGGCTGCCCATTCCTCATTGCAGAGTATTAAACCACCGCGAGGACCTCTCAAGGTCTTATGAGTAGTGGTGGTCACAAAATCAGCGTAGGGCACCGGGCTGGGATGCAATCCGGTCGCCACCAGACCAGCTATATGCGCCATATCTACCATCAGCAGAGCCGAAACCGAGTCGGCGATGGTCCTGAACATCTTATAATCAAGGGTGCGGGGATAGGCACTCGCCCCAACTACTATCATCTTGGGCTTGGTCTGATGGGCGATTTCCATCACCTGTTCGTAGTCAATGATCTCGGTATCTTTATCTACCCCATAACTGACCACATTAAAATATTTCCCTGACAGATTGACCGGGCTGCCATGGGTAAGGTGTCCGCCGTGGGCCAGATTCATACCCATTATGGTATCTCCCGGTTTCAGGGCGGCAAAGTACACCGCTGTGTTGGCCTGCGCTCCCGAATGCGGCTGCACGTTGGCATGGGCCGCGCCAAAGATGGCCTTGGCTCTCTCCCGGGCCAGTTCCTCCACCACGTCAACGTATTCACAACCACCGTAGTAGCGTTTTCCCGGGTAACCTTCCGCGTATTTGTTGGTCATGACTCCACCCTGAGCGGCCATTACGGCACGGGAAACAAAGTTTTCAGAGGCTATAAGCTCAAGTTTGCGGGACTGTCTCTGTTCCTCCTGGTTAATTGCCTGGGCAATTTCGGGATCAACTGGCAGTACATACTTATCGATATAGTCCATTTCACTTCTCCCCCTGTTTCAGGTATTTGTTTTCAATGTCTCTGATAAGATCCAAACGTCTTTGGTGACGGCCCCCGGAATAACTTGATTCCAAAAACTGTTTAACAATCAGCTCGGCAGCCCCTGACCCTACTACCCGAGCACCTAAAGCCAGTATGTTGGCATCATTATGCTCGCGGGCGGCCCGGGCAGAGAATCCATCACTACATACCGCAGCCCTTATCCCGGGTACCTTGTTGGCCGCAATTGCCATTCCCTGACCGGTTCCACAGACCAGCAGTCCCAAATCAGCCTGTCCACTTTTTATAATCTTGACCACCTCTTCAGCGATATCAGGGTAGTCAACCGGGGCCTCACAGTGACAACCAACATCTTTCACCGCATGACCCCAACCAATAATTATGGGTTTAAGGTGTTCCTTAAGTGTGTACCCGGCATGATCACTTCCCATCACTAAATGCATTCAACCACCTCATTGATTTTCAACAACTACCGGTATTAATCCTTTAGTCGAAAAATTATGTTTTGCGGTTTTCTTTGTGATTATAAAATACCCGATTATAAAACCGGTACTACATCTCGGTGCCAGACTCATCCTCCAATTTTTTGGTGAGCATCTCCATCAGTTGCTGGAGTTCATCCCGACAGGCCCGATAGGTATCCACATCTCCCCCATAGGGATCCAGAACATCCTTATCCTGTCCCAGGAACTCATACAGGGTGAAAAGTTTATCATTGTCACCGAAAACCCGGCTAAGGTAATCACGGTGACCTCTGGTCATGGTCAGTATCCAGTCAGCATCTGCCAGGATCTCTTCGTCGACCCGTCGCGCCTTATGATCGGAAAGGTCTACTCCGATCTCCTGCATTACCTTCATTGCACCTATGGAGGCTCCCTCTCCTGAATTGGGGTGAGTGCCTGCGGTTATAACCTCAATTTTCCCTTTTAGCTCAGGCTTACGATCTTCCAGATATTTTATAAAAAGGCCCTGGGCCATGGGACTCCGACAGGTGTTACCGGAACAGATAAAAACCAGTCTCTTCACTTTTACCCCCCCTACAGAAGCATCTTAACCGCCATCAGGATCAGCAGTATCCCGCCAGCAGCCTGGGCTCTCTTTCCCACCAGTTCGCTGAAATACCTTCCGCCCAGCCAACCAAGGCCGGTCATAACCCCGGCAACAATTCCGGTGGTCATTACGGTATAGAGTATAGGGACCTTGGTGGTACCCAGACCAAATCCAACCGCCAGGGCATCCACGCTGACCGATAACCCCAAAACCAGAACTGACAACCATCCCCCCAAACTGACCTCCGGACCTTTTTTAAACAGTTTCTCACGGGCTTCACCAAAGCTGGCGGTGGTCTCGTAGCTTCCAAGGCCTTCTCTTATCATCTGAAAACCAATATAGGCCAAAACCAGTGCTCCCACAATGGCTGCCCATTTTCCTAGGAAGCTGCCCGCAGCTAGTCCCAGGTATAATCCCAATAGGGGCATTACAACATGCATAGCAGCTACTGTTCCTATAAATCGCGTCCGGAAACTGCGGGAAGCCCCAGATAGTCCGAGCCCAAGTGCAACCGAAAAGGCATCAAGTCCCAGTGCTACTGCGACTGCAAAAACTCCTACCATGTTGTTCAAATTCTGGTTTTCCTCCTTCGGTCTAGTCAAGTACTGTGTATGTCTTTAGCTTAGGTATTCCCAGGTTAAATTAATACTCCGGCTCATCAGAATTAATATAGTTTTTCAAGGTCAACATAAATATTTGTTATACCGGCAGCATGTTCCTCCATTGGCAATAGGAAGTTATAAGGTTGTTGTATCCTACGGGGATGACCTTAGCTGCGTGCAGCCTCATAAATGCGGTCGGCGACTGCCACACCCAGTCCGGTTTCTTCTGGTAATTCCATGAACAGACAGTCAATCCCTCTTAAGTCCGCCGTGCGAAAGATTTCGAAAAGCCGGCGTCCATATTCGGCAGAGCCTCCGTTAATAAGCACTGCAAAATCAAGATAGGCTGGCATTTGCTGCTTAGTTACCGCGACTATACCTACCCGCATCCCCCTGGAAACCTCGGCCTGGACCAAGTCAAGCATGGGCTCTCCAGTTTTTACCGGAATGATCCTGGCATTGGGCCGGTAATGAGGTGTCCTGGCCTTAATACCCCGACGAGGCTTGGGGCTGGCCGCCTTGATAAGCCCGGGAACCACCTCTTCGAGACGTTCACGGGAAACTGCGCCCGGTCTCAATATGGTAAAGGGTTTACGGGTTACATCCAGTATAGTGGATTCAATCCCCCACCCGGTAGTCCCAGCATTCACAATCCCCGCTATCCTGCCGTTCAGATCATTCTTTACATGTTCAGCGGAAGTTGGACTCGGACGTCCCGATAGATTGGCACTGGTAGCTGCGACCGGCACACCGGCAGCCTTAATCAGATCCAGGGCCACCCGGTGATCAGGCATTCTCAAACCTACCGTCGGCAGTCCGGCGGTTACCAATTTGGGCACGCTGTCATTCGAGGCCGCGACCAGGGTAAGCGGTCCCGGCCAGAATTTTTTTACCAGCCAAAGGACCTCATCGGCGATGTTGTCAACCAGTGCTGAGGCCTGATCCCAGCTCATTACATGCATCAACAGGGGATTTTTCATGCTGCGTCCTTTGGCCGCAAACACTCTTTGCACAGCTTTTTCATCCAGCCCATTACTCCCAACCCCATAAACCGTTTCCGTTGGAAAGGCCACAGTTTCACCTTCCCGAATCAGGGTGGCGGCGATTTCAATAATTCTGGGGTTGGGTTTATTGGGATCAACCTTGAGGTGTAAGGTCTGCATCCGGCTTTCCTTTCATAAAGACCAGGACCCGGTCCCGGTTACCCAGGTCCTGCAACACATAATAGCCCGACCAGGCATCATCAATATGCTGGCAGAGCTCCCGTACCTGAGATGAATCCCCGACCTCCAGCAGAAGGAACCCGGGTTCACCGAGCAGCCGGTAAGCCTGGGGAAGCAGCTTTATGTAAAAATTCAGGCCTCCTGGCCCGCCGTCCAATGCCTCCCGGGGTTCATACTCCCGTATCTCTTTCGGCAGTTCTGCCATCTTTTCCGAAGGTATATAGGGCAGGTTAGCTGTAATAAGCTGGAATGGCCCACTGGTCACGTTTTCCAAAAGATTGCTCTGGCCGAAAACGACCCGGTCCTCAACACCGTTTAAAGTGGCGTTATCCCGGGCAACCTGCAGAGCATCCCCGCTGATGTCAACCCCATAGACTGTCGCCTGAGGGACATAACGGGCGATACTGACAGCGATGGCTCCACTTCCAGTACCCACATCCAAAACCTTTACCTCTCCTTCATACCCTCTCAAGAGGCGTATGCTCTCCTCTACCAGGGTCTCAGTATCCGGACGGGGGATCAGTACCCGCCGGTCTACCAGAAATGGGAGCGACATGAATTCCCGCTGTCCGATAATGTAAGCGGTTGGCTCCCCCTTTACTCTTCTCCTTATCATCTCCCGAAAGGCTTCCCGTTCCTCCTGGTTGGCCGGTCGGTCATGATATACATAAAGGCCCATACGGTCAAGCTTCAGTGCATGAGCCAAAAGAACCTCGGCTTCAAGTCGAGGTTCTGCGATCCCCAGGCCCTCAAAGTGATTTTTGGTCCAACTTAGAAGATCCTGTACCATCCATTCCTTACGCAATCTTAATTCACCTGTTTTAGTTTTTCCGTCTGATCATGAGTAATCAGTCCGGTTATTATCTCCTCCAGATCTCCTTCCAGAACATAGTCCAGTTTATGGAGGGTCAGTCCGATCCGGTGGTCGGTAACCCGGCCCTGTGGATAATTGTAGGTTCTGATTCTCTCACTGCGGTCTCCCGAACCGACCATACCCCTGCGGGTGTCGGCGATCTCGGCGTCTTTCTCGGCCCTGGTGATTTCGAGCAGGCGCGCTCGCAGCACCCGCATGGCTTTGTCCTTGTTCTTATGCTGTGATTTCTCATCCTGGCAGGTTACGACCAATCCGCTGGGGATATGAGTCAGGCGCACCGCCGATTGAGTAGTATTAACCGATTGGCCGCCAGGTCCACTGGAACAGTACAGGTCAACGCGTATATCGTTGGGGTTAATTTCCACCTCAACCTCTTCAGCTTCGGGCAGAACTGCCACGGTAGCGGCGGAGGTATGAATCCTTCCCCCGGATTCCGTTACCGGAATTCTCTGTACCCGGTGAACCCCTGATTCATACTTGAGCCGGCTGTAGGCTCCCTTGCCCTCTATCACAAAGATGATCTCTTTGAAACCATTCAAGTCTGAATAACTGGTGTCCATCACTTCGGTTTTCCAGCCCTGCTTTTCCGCATACCGGCAGTACATCCTGAAAAGGGTCGCCGCAAATAAGGCGGCCTCTTCACCCCCGGTTCCGGCCCGAATTTCCATGATAACACTCTTGTCATCATTGGGATCTTTCGGCAGGAGCAGCATCTGCAGGGATCTTTCCAGAACTGTTTTTCTTTCCTGTGACTCTTCAATCTCCTGTATTACCAGATCACGGAACTCCGGGTCCAGCTCTTCCCGTAAAAGGCTTTCCGCCTCTTTCATGTCGGTCAGGACCTGTTTGTAGTCACGGTAAGTGTTTACAATATCGGTCAGATCGGACAAAGCCTTGGTTAGTTTTTGATATCTGGCAAGGTCGGAGACTGTTTCCGGCTGAGACAGCAGTTCGGACAGCTCTTCATACTTTTCTTCCAGACTCTGTAGTTTTTCAAGCATGCGTGATCATCCCTCATCTATGGCTTAACTATTATTTGGCACTACCGCTTGTAATGCCCGCAGGGCGACCTCCATCTGCGCCTCATCAGGTTCCCCGGTGGTAAGCTTCTGTAACCACAAACCGGGGGCCATGAGACATCTGGCCCATCCCTGATTTGCATAACGGCTGGTCAGTTTGATTAACTCATATCCGAGGCCGGCTATTACCGGGAATACCGCTACCCGTGACACCACCCGCCACCAGAGCGGGCCTTCCCCCAGCCCTGTGAATACAAGTATTGACAGGACCATTACTATCAGCAGGAAACTGGTTCCACAGCGCGGGTGCAGGGTTGATTGGCTCCGGGCATTCTCAACACTGAGCTGCTGACCGGCCTCCAAGGTATGAACCGCCTTGTGCTCAGCTCCGTGATACATAAATACCCTTTTTATCTCCTGGATATGAGAGATAGCAACTACATAAGCGAGGAAGACAAAGATGCGGAGTATACCTTCTACCAGATTCTGAGCCCAAACCCCACCGATAAAATCCCGGGTAAAATGTACGACTCCTGTGGGAAAGGCCACAAACAGGGCTATCGCCAGTAGGGCGGCGATGACACCAGTCCAGAATACCTCAGCGTTTGTAAGCTGCTCCTCTTCTTCCCCGGACAGGATTGCTGATCTGTTCAGACCTCTCATCCCAATTATCAGCGAGTCCACCAGCACAACGGTGCCGCGGATTAATGGCCAACCCAGGAATTTATGTTTTTGCCAAAGGGGCTGTTGGGGCCCGGTCTCAACTACAATTTCACCATCCGGCTTACGAACCGCTACCGCCACCGAATTCGGGCCTCTCATCATTACTCCCTCGATCACGGCCTGGCCGCCATATTGGAAATTGTTCCCCATATTATCTCCCCTAAGAAAAATAGCAGAGTAATCTCTGCTATTTTTATTTCAGCCCGTACTTTCTCTTGAAAGTTTCTACCCTACCGCCTTTGTCTACTATTCTTGACCTGCTCCCGGTGTAAAACGGGTGACATTTGGAACAAACCTCCACTTTGAGGTTCTCTTTGGTAGACCCCGTTTCAAAGCTGTTACCACAAG
>DCTH01000191.1 GCA_002329495.1 Syntrophothermus sp. UBA1445
CCCTAACCATCGACTAGAAAATATTGACAGAAAGGATCGTGAGCGATTACCATCGGGTTAGGACAAGTGTCATCCGAAGAGGGAGAAAGAAGGTGATAGGATGGAATTGCCACGTTATGTGGAGGTAGATCTCTCAACTGGAATCATAAAAAGTTACCCGGTGTCCGAGGAGTACTTCGAACGTTATCTTGGTGGGAAGGCCCTGGCCGCACGGATCCTCTTTGATGAACTCCCCTCAGGGGTTGATCCCCTGTCTCCCGGAAATATCCTGATTATTAATACCGGACCGCTTACCGGAACGGGAGCACCTTCTTCCAGCCGTTTCAACGTTACCACCAAGAACGTACTAACCGGAGGGATTGCCTCCTCCAACTGCGGTGGGACTTTTGGGGTAAGGCTGCGCCGGGCCGGATTCGACGGCCTGATCATCAGGGGTAAGGCCGAACAGCCGTCCTATATCGAGATAATTGACGGGGAGATCAAAATCAAAGATGCCACCGGACTCTGGGGCCTCAATTCTGAAGAAACCCGGTTACAATTTGATCATCGATATGGAACCCTGGTCATTGGTCCCGCCGGTGAGAATCAGGTCAAGTACGCCTGTGCAGTTTCCGGGGAGCGGGTGATTGGACGCTGTGGAGTGGGGGCGGTCATGGGGAGCAAAAACCTTAAGGCCCTGGTCGCTTTCGGAAAAGGTGAAATCCCCCTGGCCCATCGTGAACCCTTCCGTGAATTCAACCGCAAGTGGATCAAGCTCTTACAGGGACATGAAAGTACGGGACAGATCATGCCCCGTTATGGTACTGCCAACTTCGTCAAGAAGATGAATGCTGCCGGGATTCTGCCCACCCGTAACTACCAGCGGGGGAGATTTGACCGGGCGGATGAGATTTCCGGGGAATACATGGCTGAGAAGTACCTGACCCGGAACTCGGGGTGTCTAAGCTGTCCTATCCGCTGTGAACGCCGGGTGATGTTAGGAGACCGGGAGGTCAAGGGCCCGGAGTATGAAACCCTGGGAATGCTGGGCTCCAACCTGGAAAACGCTGATCTTGAAATGATAAATATATGGAATCACCAGGCCGATCTCTTAGGGCTCGACACCATTTCGCTGGGCGGGGTTCTGGGTTTTGCGATGGAACTGCAAGAGCGGGGCATTAAGGATTTTGGCCTGCGCTTTGGGGAAACTGCCGGGATTACAGAGGCTATAAACAAAATAGCTTACCGGGAGGGTGAATACAGTGATCTGGCTGATGGAGTCAAGGCCTTAGCAGCCAAATACGGTGGACAGGAGTTTGCCATCCACAGCAAGGGACTGGAACTGGCGGCTTATGATCCCCGTAAAGCAGTGGGAATGGGCCTGGGCTACGCCACGGCCAACCGGGGCGGGTGTCACCTGAATGCCGGGTACCTGGTGTTCCTGGAAGCACTGGGACCGCTGTTTATAAATTCTCAGACCAGTAAGGGCAAACCGGCCCTGGCAGTTCTTTTTCAGAATGGCATGGAAGCCATTTCGGCTGCCGGGTTCTGTTTATTCACCTCGTTTACCCTGGTGCCGAATATAATTTATCGAATGAAACCTGAGGGAGCAGCCATTAAGCTTCTGGGAAGTTCGATGATAGGCAGCCGGTTTCTGCTAGGGAAACTGGGAAACCTGTTGCCGGGGGCCATGCCCTTTAACAGTCTGTTTCTCTTTCCTCACGCCGAAGCCATCCGCCTGGCTACCGGAATAAAGATGACCACCGGGAGGTTCCTGCAACTGGGTGAGCGCTGTTTTAACATGGAACGGATGTTTAATATCCGCGAAGGACTTTCCGCTGCAGATGATACCTTGCCTGGGCGACTCACAAGTGAACCAATAGATCCCGCATGTATCGACAGCAAGGTGGATTTGTCCTCCATGCTGCCCTTGTATTACGAGATCCGGGGCTGGACAAAAGAAGGAAGCCCCACCACCCGTAAACTCAAGCAGCTGCAGATCGTTTAAAACAAACAGGATGGCATTCTTTGTGACAGGGACAGGATGCAGTCATGGGATTGGCTGGCGAATGCACCGAGGACCGCTTGTTATATCAGGGGGGAATGCAACGAACCAACCAGTATTTTAATATTTCGGGGACACCATACTAAATTATTCCGGCTGATTCATCCGCCGGAATTATTTAGCATGGTGTCCCCGGAACACCCGAAACACGGTAACGGCCAGAAAAACAGAGGATGGTTTGGTACAGAGGGACAGGTTTAAGTCTATGGTGTCCGCTACTGGTACCATGACGGTTGTTACCTCCCACCATAATAACCGCTACTATCATTACGGAGACCTAATTTACTACTCCATCTGTGCCTCCACGACCATGCCAGGGTACTGATGATGGTTACTCCGGATAGTAAACTTGGCCCACCACCATGATATCAATAGTCGTGCCGGCAGGGATCTGTGACGTTCCTGGGGGGATCTCGATCAGTGCGTTGTAGTCAAGGAGAGACCGGATCATACTGGCCTTTTGCCCAGCCAGAACCTCAACCTCCCATCCATCACCACCGCAGGTTGCGCGGCCTCGTAGGAAGCGCGGCGAGGTGCGTTTGGTTATTGAAATATCATTAACGCAGGTGGCCGGGATATGCGGCAGGTTAGGGTTACGGCCCTGGAAACGGCGCATAACCGGCGCTGCCAGGAGCTCATAGCCTACCGCGCAGGCGGCAGGGTTTCCTGACAGACAGATCGCCAGCCGGGAGCCAAAAACACCGGATCCATTGTGTCCACCCGGCTGAATCCTGGTTCCCCAGAACAGTAGGGTGGCCCCCAATTCTTCTAACAGCAACTGAGCCTCACTATTTCTTGCGGCGTAAGTTCCGCCAGTGGTGAGTAGCATGTCAATGTCAATACTTATTTCAGCCAGGTTCTTATCACCCTGATCTGCCACCCACCTGATCTCTCCGCCGTCACGGGTTACCAGGGAAGCCAGCAGGGGCCCGTTGCTGTCGGGAAGCAGGCCGGTGCTCTTATCTGTTCTCTTGGAACTGTGGTAGGGGCTGAGATTCAGGATGCCCACCCGGGGCTTGCGATAAACGGAGATACTGGTAAGTCCACATGCTGCTGCGGCGGAGATTAAGCCTGCGGTCAGACGACTACTGGACACGGCCAACAGCTCGCCGACTTGAAAATCTTCCCCAGCCTGCTTTATGTTGCCGCCTGGCTTCAGACTGTTTCTGGTTAATAAATAATCTCCTTGATAATTAACGCGCTCATGGGGTATCACTGCTCCTGTATTCCGAGGGACAGGGAAACCGGTGTTAACAGGCACCGTTTCTCCTTTTTGCAGTTGATAATCTGCGATATCAGTATACTTCAGGTTTACGACGCGAAGAGGACCTGCACTGTCAAGATCGGCGGTGTTAAGAGCGAAGCCGTCCGTTGCCGAATAGAGACCAGAGGGTATTGGAAAGGGTACTTTCAAATCCCGGCAGGTTATGCGGCCGAATGCCTTTGTCAGCGGAATATCCTGGGCAGCAAGCGGAATGACCTGCTGCAAAAGCACTTCTTGAGCGGTTCGGTAATCGATATCAGTGAGCATTCCCTTATGTTTCCTCCGAGAAGTTATCAACTCTTTCCGAATGCACAGTTCGGGAAATGGCATTCAGGGCATTCGTAGCACAATCCGCCGTGGCCGAGACCAACCGCCCAGGAACGGGTTAAGCGTTCGCCGGCAAACAGAATGGGGAGAATCAGATCGAGGCTGGTGGTGCCATTGAACATCACGCAGCCTGGAATCCCACATATCGGGATATCCTCATGATAGGCCAGCATGAGCATTGAGCCCGGTAAAACCGGAACCCCATAGAACACAACCTGGGCTCCGGACCTGCGGATTCCCGTGGGGGTTGTATCATCAGGATCAACAGACATCCCCCCGGTTACCATCACCAGCTCGGCTCCGTCTGCAATCAGTTGCCGGATTTCACGGGAAATGACATCGGGATCATCGGGAACGATAACCTGTCGCATCAGGGATGCTCCAAAATCGCTGATCTTTTGACTTATCACTGAGCAGAAACCGTCCTTTATCCGCCCCTGGTAAACCTCGTTACCGGTAGTAACAATTCCGACCCTGAGCGGGCGAAAAGGTTTGATGGTCAGCAACGGCCCGTCATCAGCACATATCTTCTCCGCCCGGGCGAGGGCGGCACTTTCTATCGCGAGCGGTATTATCCTGGTTCCGGCTACCACGGTACCACGTTTAATGGCCTGGTTATTATGCAGGGCGGCCAGAATTATACCCTCAATATCATTTATGCGGTTCAGGGATTTTGCCCGCACCTTTAAAAGGCCATCAGTGTTGGCCACGAGATTGACCTTGCCCTGGTTGGGCTCCGTCATGGTCAAACCCTGGCCTGCAGCGGATTTGGCGAGGACCAATGCGGCATCATCCTCATGAACTAACCCCTCATCATCCTCCCAGAAGTATATATGCTCCTTACCCAGATTGAGTAAAACCGGTATATCCTCAGCCCCAATAACGTGTCCCCGTTTAAAGGCTCTTCTTTTTACCTGCCCGGGAACAATCTGAGTTATGTCATGACAGAGGGTTAAACCTATTGCCTCGGCAATCGGTATCTTACGCACGTGGTCCTCCTTTAATTGCTAGGGATAATGTTGCATTGGCCAGGGAGCAGGGTCCATAGATATCCATAATCTCGCGCAGCTTCACTGCAATCTCATCCATCGCCTGCTCCAGGAAATGACCTGGAATTCCCCATTCACCTTCCACTTCAGGTCTTTGTTTGTATACTAATATTACAACATTGAATATGTCAATCAGAAGTTGAAGATTCTAAAGCTTGAATAGGTCGGCTGGTGATAAGTAATGGATTGGAGATGGGCAGTCAGTTGGGACGCTTCCAGACAGGGTTCGGCCTGGTCGCCTTATTCCAGGCGGGTTCGGGCGGCGACCAGCATCTCGTTTATCGGCAGGTTGTACGGGCACCTCTCCTCGCACTCTTTGCACTCGCTGCAGACATCGGGTTTGACCTTCATGCCCTGGTAACGCTCCCGGGCCCATTCAGTCAGTCCATAACGGGTATAGTAGCCATCCAGCAGAAAAACCATCGGTACGTCTATGCCCTGGGGACAGGGTTGGCAGTACTCGCAGCGACGGCAGAACGTCGATCCCAGTTGGTCCACTTCCCCCTGAATAAATGATCTTTCCTCCGGTGAGAGGTTCTCTGATCTTGAACCGGTGACGGCGTTGTCCTCGACCTGCTGCAATGAATCCATTCCCGGGATAACGGTTGAGACCGGGTACTCCAGAATAAACTGCAATGCGAGGCGGGCGTGTTTAAAGGCACCACCGGCCAGCGGTTTCATGATGATAACCCCGGTTCCCTGTGCCGAGGCCATCTCCAGCAGTTCAGGAACCTCCTCGAGCTCCACCGGGTTAAAAGGCATCTGAATGGTTTCAAAAGCATTGGTGGCAAGGGCTTTCTTCAAAAGGCTTTTGATGTGGTCGGTGATGCCTATATGCTTTATGACCCCACTCTTTTGGGCGTCCAGCAATGCTTCCATAGCCCCACCGGGATTAAGCACCTGGTCCAGGGTAGGGGTATCTTTTACATTGTGGATCTGGTAGAGGTCAATGTATTCTGTGCCCAAAGCCCGCAGGCTTTTCTCTATATCTGATTCCATTTCATCGCGGGTCCTGGCCATTGATTTGGTGGCAATGATAGCTTCTGACTGCCTTTCCCGCAGAACCAACCCCAGCTTGGCTTCGCTGTTGGTATAGGCCCGGGCGGTGTCAAAAAAGTTGATCCCCAGATTCAAGGCCCGGTTAACCAGTTGGATGGCCATACTTTCATCAACCCGTTGAATCGGGATGCCACCAAAGCCGATGGCTGAAACCCACAATCCGGTGTTGCCCAGTGACCTGTACCGCATAGCAATCCTCCACATATATGTTATCCAAGCATTCAATCAATAGACTCTTTTATTATACCCGATACTATGGCGGTTGCAGCAAGACTGGACTTAAGACCCCTATAAGTAATGGGCATCAATCATATCTGACAGTAAAGCACTCAGTTATTAAGGTCACGGAATAGTCTCTGTGGTTAAATAAATAGCCCCAAAGAGGTGAAAAAAGAAGGATAAACCTTAAGAAAATGCCTGTGGCTTTCTAAAGCATAAAGTTAGGGACTAAACTTTCACCAGAAAATATTCGATACATTTCTTGAGTTCTTGTTTACATTCGATCGGGGGAGGTTACCGCGAAATGCGCCGCACTATATCCATTCTGCTCCTGACGGTAATGATACTGACACTGTTTCCCGTTCTGCCAGTTCAGGCGGCTGGGCCTGTGGTGACGGGAATAAGTCCAACTATCGTACCTGCCGAGGGCGGGGAAATCATGATTTCTGGAACCGACCTGGGTGGTGTCGACACCAGGGTCATATTGCAGATTGGAGCGGAGATAATATCGCTGGATGGTGCTGCCATAACGCTGGCAACTTCCAATCTGCTGATAGTAAGGGTCCCTGGTCATGCGGTTGACGCCACCGGGGTAAAACAGGTAGACAATCTGGTGGTGACCAACAGCGAGGGAGCTTCTGCACCTAAACCCAATCCGTTCCGGTATATGAAGACGCCGGAAATTACTCACAGTTATCCCTTTACTACGGTGGAAAAATACGATGACGCCGGTAATCCATCGCAAAACCAGGCAGACAAGAAAACCTATCTTAAAATTGAAGGCGGTTTTTTTGATTCGGTCAATAAAGTTTACCTCAAAGAAAAGAATACCCCTGACGGCTCGGCGCTCAAGTTCGGCAGTTTTCCTGATGCCGCCGGTGTCTTACATCGGGACGGGACCGAAGGCGGCATCTACATAGAAGTCACCAATATACTGCGGGGCAAGGAAGTGCAGATAAAAGTCGAGAATGTTGGCGGATACTCAAGTCCCTGGTTCGATTCGCCCTACTATAACGTGCCGGGCCCCTACATAACAACGTTTTATCCCAACCCCAACCCGATATTTGTTGGTACCAACCTTGATTTGAGCGGGGCGAATTTTTTAAATGCTGACCCAACCAACACCCGAGTATATATTGGCGGGGTTGAGGCGCAGAAGATATCAGTCCAATCAACGTCAATCAGGGTAAGGGTTCCTAATCCCCAGCCGGGCAACCGCGATCTCAAGATCGAGGTATGGGATGGCGGGTTTCGTCAAGGGGTAGCCATCTATAAAAACGCGCTCACTATCAAAGTGGTACCCACCGGTATCACTGTCGACCAGGTCTTGCCCAACCACGGTCCGGTCAACGGGGGGAACGAGGTAATCGTGGTGGGCGAGAAGTTCGACCAGACCATGACGGTAGCCTTTGAAATCGGCGGGCATACCACCGTGGCCGGCACCTGTGAAGCTGTTGAGCCCCCGGCATATCTGCCCGCTGGCAAGACCGCCTTTAAGGTAACGGTTCCCCCTTCTTATCAGGGCCGGCAGGGGGCGGCTATCATCAAGATAGTGGATAGTAACCAGCATGAACTGGTCTATGATCAGAAGCCTAACCTGTATTTTTACTCAACCCAGGGCCAGTACCTGGACCTGCAGTCCGTTTCTCCCGACAATATCCCTTTTGACCAGCCCACCGCCATCCAGTTGCAGGGCCAGTATTTCAGTTATTTTCGCTTGCCGGATTCCCGCAAATACGTGGAATTGCCAGATGGGACCTCAGTCAATATCGGGGACCTGAATAATATTGTGCTTGAAGATCTGGGAGTAGCATTAGTTAATCAGCTGAAACTGATCGAAGAGAAGCCCGGATACTACCAGGGCAAGGATTTTCGTATAGTGAGGGTCATCCAGGTCACCACCGGTGGGGTAGCTGCTGCCATCAAAGCGCTCAATACCGTGGGCAATATTCAATACCTCACCGCGGAAAGCGGATTCTATCCCCTGGGGAACAAGGCCAGCGAAAAGGTGAGTGTGGAAGTTAACATCAGTGAGAGCACTTTCTACTGGGATGGCGGGGATTGGAAGGCCTGTATTGACGAAAATTATTACCCCTTGCAGGAGGTTGATTCTCTGCCGGGGGCCTTAACGGTAACCCGCGTCTACCCGAGCCCGGAGATCACAGCTATAACCCCGGATTGGGGCCCAAATTTGCGCTCACAAGAGGTGCTGATCAAGGGCTACAATTTCTATGAAGGTGTAAGTGTGACCTTTGGCGGCCGAAAGGCCACCATTCTGGCCACCGAAAGAGGAGGGTTCACCCCGGGGAAGGGGACTTTGATTACACTGAGAGTGGCAGTACCCACCACGCCGGATCGGGGCGAGGTGGATGTGGTAATAGGAAACACCGATGGCAAATTCGCTTCCAGCAAATACACCTATGTCAGCAGCCCGGTCATATCCGCTGTTAACCCGGGCCTCGCACCACTCGTTGGGGGAAACCACATTACGGTGACCGGGAGTCAATTCATGTTTGGGTCCGGGGTGGTAATTGGCGATACTGTGATCTGCAGCCAGGAAACCCAGGCCCTAATGGAGGGTCTTATCCAAAATCCCTCCTTTAAAGAGGTGGTTTTCGGGAGTGATCTTCCGTTAAGACTGGTCGTGGATTCCGATTATCGGGTTATGGGGTCTGATGGCAGTAAGCTCGAATCATATGACAACCGTCCGGAAGGAGTAAAGATCACCCTTAAGGTTCCCCCCGGGGTTACCGCGGGCAAGAAGGATGTATATGTGATCAATGTTGACAAGGGCTGGAACCTGCTTCCTGAGGGATTTCAGTATAAAACGGTCACCGGCACCCCGGCGGCCATTACAGTACAGCCCAACCAGGGTGATGTCGAAGGTGGCCAGGAGATCGCAATCACCGTGTCCAACAGCAGTTTCCTGTCACAGGCCTATAACCCGGCCACCGGTTACGGGGTCATCGTAACCATAGACGGAGCTATCGCGCCGATTAAACAGATAACTGATTCTAACCATAAACTGATTGTGATCACACCTCCGGGGGCCCGGATGGAAGAGTGGACCCCGGTTGAGGTGATGAACGTCTCCCCTGAAGGAATAAGAATGGATGTACTTCCTGAAGGCTTCATGTACCACCGGGTGCTTACCCTGCCGCAGATTACTGATTTCTTTCCCAAACACGGTCAAAAGGGGACGGTGGTTACAGTTTTCGGACAGTACTTTTCCGTTGATCCTGGTACCCAGATAGTGTTTGGCGACCAGGTCCTTACCCAGGGGAATCACCAGGTGCAGGTGATTAACAGCGGGATGATAACTTTCCCGGTTCCGGCCAATGATGCGGCGGGCAATCCACTGCCCCCAGGGCTTTATGAGATAAAGGTCAGAAACCCCGATACCGGTACGGCAACAGCACCNNATTCGAGCTGCAGCTGCCCGGCAGCCGGCCGCGCATTGAGGATATTGATGGGGATAATGTCGCCATACGGCCGGATAAAGGTTCCGTAAACGGGGGAATGGATATCCTGGTCGAGGGTTTTGATTTCCACCAGGGTCTGGAACTGTATATCGGAGGGCGACCGGCGACCGATGTGCAGGTCGAATTCCTGGAATTTGACAGCGAGGTGGGTGTCTGGAGCCGATGCCGGGTACGGGCCAAGACCCCACCGCTGCCTGCCGGAGTAACCCCGGGTGCGGCAGATGTGATGGTGGTAAACCCGGATGGCGGTACTGCCATCGCCGGGCAGGCGTTTACCTACGTTATCCCTTCCAGCAAACCGGTTATTAACAGCGTCCAACCCAACCAGGGGTCGTCGACCGGTAATCTGGAAGTGGTGATTAACGGCAGCGATTTCAGGGTAGAACGCGACCAGGATAATAAGATAATCGCCTGGCCGACCGTTACCTTTGGAGGCTACCAGGCTTTCATTATTAAAGACGACACCATAACCCGCAGTCAGGGCCGGCAGATCCGGGTCATCACCCCGGCGTATCCGGGCGGGGGAAAAGTCAATGTCACCATTACCAATCCGGATACCGGAACCTACACTATGAGTGGGGGATTTACCTATGTGGCCTCCCAACCGAAGATCACCAAGGTGGTTCCTGACAAGTTCTCCCGGCATCACAGCAGCTGGGGGCTGATCATTGGCACCCAGTTCGTGAAGGAGAGGTCTGAAGTTGATCCCAATAACCCGGCGAATTCAGTGATTATTCCTGGGACTGATGTCTTGCTGGGCAACCCAGGAGGGACTTTTTTCACCTCCCTGGCCGGGCAAACCACCATGGATGGAGTGAGCTGCGAAAACATCCAGGTGCTTAGTGATACCCAGATCCGGGTGATCATACCGCCAGCCCAACGTACGGGCACCCGGATCCTGCGCATTATGAACCCGGACGGGGGACAGACGGATTATACGATCGAGTACGTGTCACCAGTTGCTGAGCCGGTAATTGCCGGTATTGATCCCGCCCAGGGCAGCTCCAGGGGCGGGACCAATGTGACCATTACCGGCAGCAATTTTGCTGACCGGCTGGAGGTGTATTTTGGCGGCCAGCTGGCACCGGTGATCGAGAAATCATCCACCCGGATAGTGGTACGTACTCCCGCAGTAACCCTGGCAGCCGATGAGGACCAGCGCACGGTTGACGTCACGATTATCAATACCACCGACTACGGCAGCACTGTTAAGTTGGACGGCTTTACCTACCTCAGGGTGGAGAGCGAACCACTCATCACCNNGTTACCCCGGAACGGGGAACTACTCAGGGGGGAACTAAAGTTGTAATCAAGGGGGAGAACTTCCGCAGCGGCAGTAAGGTGTTTTTTGGAACGACCGAGGCAACTGCGGTTACCTATGATGGTACGACCAAGTTGACGGTGATTACCCCGCCTCATGATAAGGGCAGTGTCGACGTATCAGTTCGTAATCCGGCGCCAGATCATGCCGAGGCCATCCTGTCGGGAGGCTTTACCTTTGAAGAGACCATTGCCCCGGTTCCTACCGATTTTAGCGGCCGACTATGGAATAAGCGGGCGATTAAGCTCTCTTGGACTGCTTCCACGGTTCCCAGCCAGTACGAGATTTATATGGGAAACTCTTCCGATCTGGATTCCAGTGAATACCTGGGGACCACGGCTGGAACCGAGTATATGTTTGAGGACCTAGAGGCCAACCGGTACTATTACTTCTGGCTGCGCACCATCAACCGCGATGGTACCTCCAAGTTCACCGCGTGCAAGGACAATCCCATATATGTCTCGAGTTCCGATATTACCAATCGTCCCCCGACGGCCACGGTGGATACAATCAATACCAGGATTGAACTGGCTGCAGGAAGACTGCAGATCATCGTCGGAGAAGATCTGACTTTCTGGCGCTACCCCACTTATGAGATCCTGCTGGATGCCAATCAGCGTAAGGCCAGCGAGATTGAACTCCTGATTCCCAGTGAAGGAATCGACAAAAACTCGGTCACCACAATCCAGGTGGTGGGCAATAATTTCCGGATTGACCTGCCGCTCAGGGCCTTGAGGACCGTGGAGTACCAGGAGTTTAGAAGGAATAATGCCGAGTTCTACGTGAAATGGCTCCTGACTCCGGCTCCGCCTTCCTATCTGGAGTCTCTGGCCCTCAACCTGCACGGTTACCAGGTGGTCGGTGGGTTTACTGTTCTGGCTTCGATACAGTCCCCGGTAAGGGAAACCGGGATGAGCCTGTTTGCCAGCGATATTAACGTGGGCTGGTTCCAGGTAAGATCGTCATTGACTCCGCTCCGGGCGTACGGTTACGATAGTTTCAGCCGTAAATGGACTGATGTGACCGCTTTTGTCAATACCGTTTCCGGTCTGGTAACTACCCGGGTGGGGCGGTCCGATTCCTATATTATTGCAGGTAAGGTGAATTAAGAATGACCCATAAAAAGTCGGTTAAAATTCTGGTTTCATTGCTGATTATTGCCCTCCTCAGTTCCGTAACCGTATCCGGGGTGGGGGCCGCGGAAACCTACTCCGGGGTTTCATACAGCGATTCACTGCTTCAGAACGCCTCATTCCAGGATATTGCCGGTCACTGGGCACAGATCGCGATTTATCGCGCTGCGGCTCTGGGGATAGTGCGGGGAGAAGGAACGAAGTTCAGACCCAACAGCACTGCCAGCAGAGAGGATGTTCTGGGGACGCTGATCCGCCTGGCTGATCTGGAAGGAGCCGCCCAGAACCTGAATGTTGATCCCAAGGACGAAGCCGGACACCTTAACCCCTGGGGAGCCAACTATGTGGCTCTGGCACAGGCGATGGGGATCATAACCGATGATGAACGCCGCAAGACCAACTGGCAGACTGCTGCCACCCGCGAGGAAACCGCCTACTGGATGGCCCGCACTCTTAACTACCTGCCGGTATATGGCCAGGCGCAACAGGCCATCTACGGGTTTAGTGACTGGCGAAGCTTTACCAAGTCCCGTATCCCTTACTGTGAAGCGATAATCGGGGCGCAGATAATGAACGGCACCGGCGGCAAGTTCAATCCTCAAAAGGCTATCACCCGGGCAGAGTTGGCGGCAGTGCTGGACAAGGCCAGCCAGGTCTACCTGCCGAGCAAGGGTTATCGGAACCTGCAGGGAACCATCGGCAACACCAGTTTTGTGGGGGGCTTGCCGGGAGTGACGAACAATCACTACCAGGTGGTTCAGGATGACGGACAGAGCTTCTTCATGATGGTTGACTCCGGACGGGACTTCCTGGTATGCAAGAACCGGAGTATTGGCAAGAGCAGTTTTCTGAATACGGGTGATAACGTTAAGGTGATGATTGGGCCGAACCGCGAGATAATCCTGGTGGAAGCCACCTCCGGGATGCAGAGTTTCCTGGACGGAGTCCTGGATTACCTGGACCTGTCCGGGAACCGGCTCTACGTTACCGGTTGGGACGGAAAGAACTACATATATCCTCTGAGTCCCCTTTGCAAGGTGAACCTGAGCGGTTATCCCGCCCGCTTGAACGACCTCATTGCGGGACAGCAGGTTTCGCTCTTTTTGAATGGAACGCAGGTATCGGAGATCAGGAGTGCGGTGACCTACCCATCTTCCGGGGCCCTGCCGCGGGAGGCGAACTCCGCCTACGGGTCTCTGTTCCGGAAGAGTACTGATGAGCTGAGTATAAGGGATGATAATGGCCGGCCATTCACCTATGCTCTTACCAGCGATACCCGCTACTATGTCAATGGTTTATCGGCCAGTTACTATGACTTGAAAATCGGGGATTACCTGAAGCTGACCCTGGACAACAATCGAAAGATAGTGCGGGTTGATGTGAGAAGGGACGATGCCGGGTATAAGATCTACCTGGCCCGGATGTACGATATCAACAGCGTTTTCGGTGAGATCAGATTTGATAGTGTATCAGGCTACCAGAGTGGGAACCTGACCGGACTGGGCACCGACAGTCTGGTCCTGTCAGCGGCTCAGGACATGGAGGCCTTTGTGGGCAACAGAAAACTGAGCTTGCTGGAACTTGAGAAGTACCGGGGTGACTATGCGTACTTTGTAACTGCCCGGCGCGGTGATCAGGAACGGGTAGTGAGGTTGGTAGTGCGTGAGGATACCGAGCGGAAGGTTACCGGAAAGGTTCAGGAGGTTAACGGCACCTTGAACAGCCTGACCATTAAGTACGAGCCGGATCGCCTCTATTACGACAGTGGTACCATCGTGGTCAGGGACAACCGTTTGATTGATGGTGATGCCATCAATTCCGGCGATGATGTGGTGGTATTTGCTGAGCGCGAGAGCGACAACTCCCTGCGGGCGCGGTTGATCGTGATTAACTCCCCCGAAACCGAGTCCCGGTACAGCCTCTACCGTGGATACTTGAGGGATGTCCTGGACCGCAGCCGGTTTGAGATCGGATCAGCCAGCCGGATGGAAGACAACAAGTGGCGGGGAGATTACAGCTATAACGACTTTTATTACGATTACCAGACCAGGTTCCTCTACGCCGATTCGGATGGGGTTGAAAGGTTCGGCGATTCCGGTTTTTATAACGACGATGAGGACTACGAAGGGTTGGACGTGTATATTATTGCCGAGGGGGATAGGGCCCTGGCGGTAATAATTCTGGATGGTATCAGATTTACCTCCGAGAGTATCAGCCGGGGCAGGATCACGGCCATCACTGCCGATGACATGGAACTTGGTAACGTCAGCAACTGGTCGTCCTACTCGGAATCCTGGTCAACACCGGGTGGTGATCTGCGCTTGAAGCTTAAGTATGCGGTGGCCGTCCGGAACGGCAGAGGGCAGGATCCCTCCACCCTGAATGTGGGTGATCCGGTATACCTGCTGCGGGCATCAGTTAATGGGGTGTCGGGTGATGAGTATGCCAGCCTTATACTGGTGGAGTAAGGAGTAATATTATGAAGAAAGTTAGCATCATAACTGCGATTCTTGCCGTTGTGTGGGTTGGTTTCACCCTGGGTTTCTGTGCCCCGGTTCTGGCCTTCACCGGTTATGATCTGGGGTTAAAGGACAATAAGGAGTACCAGGAGGTTGTGTTTGTTACCGGGGAACCCACGGTTTTTAAGGGAACCGTCAAGGAAACCAGTCGGATCAGGGATAATGAAGAGCAGGTAACCCTGACATATAAACTGGAAGACGCATCCGGCCGCGGGAATCGTTTGAGCCGAAGCGTCAAGCTTACCACCAGCATTGAAACCAGGGGTAATCAGGAGGTACATGTCACCACCCTCGACAACCTGACCGAAAGCATAACCATCGATGGTCAGCAGTACAGGTTGATTAAGGATTCGGTATTCTTCAACGGATCTAGGGTTATCGATCACCAAACCGTAATTGATTATCTGACCGGGAACTGGCATCTGAAGAAGGCTTATGAGGTAGGGCGCGGCGAAGGATCGGTAACCGTAGAGATGAGCGGTGAATCCGACGGTTACAGCAATGCCTGGGGAGACGGCGAAACCCGGGCCATCCAGGTCCGGTTGGAAGGTGAACTGATCACCGATGATGACCCGCCGGATGTTTCCCGGTGGCAGGGTTCGGCCCGGGTGGTGATGAATCGTGCCCGGTCGCGCAATCTTTATTACAGTGCCAGCAATCCTGAACTGATCAGCTTCGCTGGAGGGTTTGTAGAGAACCGCCAGGAAGACCAGACGATTAAAATCACCTATGATCTACCGCTGGTTGCCGGTGGTACCATCACCGACCGGGTGAGAAACCGGGGGGATTTTAACCTGGCCATGGTTTCACCTCCCGAGGTGAAGCGGCTGTTCGTTAAAGAATGCAAGGATCTCCGCGGTCACTGGGCGCGGCAGTCCATCGAGGCTTTATGTGGACTGGGGGCTTTCGATATTCAGGGTGATTATTTCTACCCGGGACTGGCCATGAGAAGGGGCGAGTTTATCAAGGCCCTGATGGTGGTTGGAGACGCAGTACCGGTCGAGGAACCTGCAACCACGCGCCGCGGGCGGAATGAGCCAGTTGAGGAACCTTTCTTCCTGGATGTTGATAGCAACCATCCTTATTTTAAGTACATCCAGACCGCTTACCGGAAGGGGATCGTACAGGGCAACGGCGCGGTCTTCAACCCTAACTCCAACCTGACCCGGGCCGAAGCTCTATCCATCATGGTGAAGGCTATGGGACTGGAAAACCTGGCGCCTACCCCGGCGTATACCACCGGCTATTACGACGATGCCCAGATTCCGCTCTGGGCTAAGGACTCGGTTTATGTGGCTACCAACTATGGTTTGATCAAGGGGGATATCATTGGAGGGAACCGGCTGTTCCGGCCGCTGGATATTGTAACTCGCGCTGAAGCCGCCAGTCTGCTGGACCAGTTTCGAATTTATCTTAACCAGGATTTCCGCAAAGACCGGGAACGCATTTATCAGTTTCCTTCTTAACCCATGCGACTGGCTGAATAGCATGAAGTGCGGGATACAAATTATGAGATAGGCGGTTTAGGGAGTTGAGAAAGAGTAAAACCTGGCTGTGGATTACCCTGATGGTGGTGGTCTTGGGTTCCTTCTTCTGGATGCGAGGCGTGTACGGAACTGCCAGGAATTTTATCACCACCAAGCCGGATCCGGCCCCTGTGACCAGGTTGTTTCCTTCACCCGAGGAAACTTCATATCATATGGACTTAAAGATTGATCCCATCAACCTGGAAATAAGGGGGTACTCCGTCATTACCTCCCGGAATACCTCGGGAGCCGATTTAGAGGAGTTGTGGCTGACCACCTATCCCAACGCCTTGAGGGATAAAACGAACACTCCCGCTCCCGCCTCTGCCTATTATTCAGGCTTTGATCCCGGGTGGCTCATGATATCAGGAGTGATGGTAAACCAGTCAACTGCCTCCTGCCATGATCTCGGCATTTCTCACCGGATAGATCTTCCGGTGCCAATCGCTAAAGGAGAAACAGTGACCATAGAAATGGAATGGAAGGCCCGCATACCCCAGGTAGCCTACCGTTATGGCAGCAAAGACGGAGTTGTTCTTCTGGGCCATTTTTATCCGGTGTTGAACGTCCTGGATGAATCGGGCTGGCATACATCAGCCAATACCCGGTTCGGCGATCCTTTTTATACCCAGAGCGCAGACTATACTGTAAGGCTCTGGGTTCCGGAAGCCTATCAGGTAGCTGCGTCCGGAGAAATCCTCTCCATCGAGGCTATGGATAACGGCTGGCAAAACCTGTCAATTAAAGCCAGCAAGGCCCGTGATTTTGCTTTGGCGGTAGGCTACAACTGCCAGGTATCATCTGTCACGGTGGATGGTGTCAAGGTGTCCGGTTTTTTTAAAGGGACTTACCCGGCGGTGGAAAATCAAGTTATGGACCGGGCCGCAGCGGCCGTGAAGTATTACAGCTGTACCTATGGCTCATACACCCGTCCCCAGCTGGTTCTGGTACAAGCGCCCATGAAAGGCTTTCAGGGTATGGAATACTCGGGCCTGATCTTCCTGGCCGAAGAGGTATTTGCACCGGAATATGATGAACAGCGCCGGGCGTTTCTGGTGGCTCACGAGGTTGCGCACCAGTGGTGGTATGACATGGTTGGCAATAACCAGCTGGAGGAACCCTGGCTTGACGAGGGTCTGGCCAACTGGTCAGCCCGACAGTACCTGAAGACGGTGGAATACCGTTCTCCGCAGAGCCAATCACAACTGCGGGAGATCAATCTGCAGCAGGGCCTGACTGAAATGGAATCGAAAAGTAACTACCTCGATACTGCCTATCAGGGGGGAGAAAACTTCTGGTACCAGCTGGAGGAGGAACTGGGAGAAGAAAAGGTCCTGCAGGTATTACGAAGCTATCTGGCGG
This sequence comes from Syntrophothermus sp. UBA1445, assembly GCA_002329495.1. Lineage (GTDB taxonomy): Bacteria > Bacillota > Syntrophomonadia > Syntrophomonadales > DTU052 > DTU052. The sequence continues at coordinate 17,306 of DCTH01000191.1, forward strand.
CTTACCGGTTCCAGACCGCCAAGACCGAAGACCTGCGCCAGATTATCTCCCAGCAATCCCGGGAATCCCTGGATTCCTTTTTTAAACGCTGGTTTACAACCCGTTGAGGTGGCCGGCGNNAGAACCGTCCCCAACTTGCGCAACTTGATTCGCTGGCTACTAATTGACAATAGAGGCATATTTTCTTACGATGGATAGAGCTTGGTTAGCATTCTGTTGATTGACCACCAGAGTAATCATATAAGTATGATTCTCCAGAGGGTCGGTTGCGGTCCAGTTGGGCGCGAGATCAGCAGCCCCGGGATACAGACTGTCCCCACCGGCAACTGATTGACTCAATTGAGCGATCCCCAGGGCGTAAGACCTAAGTGAATCATCACTGAAAAAGCTGAGTTTAGGTATTTTCTCAACCTCGACCGATCTAAAACCGGCTTCTTTTAGTTCTTGGACCGCCAGTTCAGCCTGTGCGGAGTTGCCATAATAGGATAAGATGGCCCGTTCTCCGGGAGCGAGGTGCATCAGGTGTTCCTCCTTAACTATCAAATCAAGTTTTATCAAAATAACGGGGGTAACAGCATTCCCGTTAGGGTGTTGATTAACCAAATGGATCTGCCATTTTGAACTGGTTTTTTTCAACCGTATCAGGATTAATTTACCCTCAATATCTGGAAATAAATCAGCCGCTGGCTGAGAAGAACCGGATTATTTGGATTATTACGGCCAGGGCAGTAATAAACGGGTCTGTGAAGCCAAAACCTAAATACCAGTAGACGCAATCATTGGTCCGAATTAGGAGGTAATTTTTTTGAATTTTATCGAGGATATCAAAGGGCAGTTCCGGGAAGCCATAGATAAGGCCCTGGAGGCTCTGCGGAGCAACCAGGAACTGACGTTCACAGTCATTCCCGAGTATGCAATTGAAGTGCCCCGCGAAAGAAACCACGGGGATTTTGCAGCCAACGTGGCGATGCTTATGGCGAAGGAGGCCCGCATGGCCCCCCGCAAGATCGCCGAATTGATCACCACCCGTTTATCGCTTGATGAATCCCTGGTACGGAAAATTGAGGTCGCAGGAGCCGGGTTCGTAAACTTTTATCTGAATAAGGACTGGCTTTATACAGTACCGCCGGTCATTCTGGCCATGGGGGATGACTTTGGCAAGGAAACCAAAAAGAACGGGAAGCGAGTGCAGGTGGAGTTCGTTAGTGCCAATCCGACAGGTGACCTGCATATGGGCAATGCCCGGGGCGGGGCGATCGGGGATACCCTGGCCAATATCATTGATGCTGCCGGTTATGAGGTGCA